>JBGSXT010000913.1:0-5360 GCA_041751295.1 Mariniblastus sp. | reverse complement strand
GATTGATCTGGTGCAATTGGCCTTAGAATTCGATTGGGCCCCGGTTCGTTGCATTGATCATCGTTCGACGTTGGCAAGCACCGTCGTGACGGTATTTTCTGGGGTGAGCCGGGCCTTGCTGGTGATGATCATCATTGATCAAAACCAAGCAAATCGATTTTCTACGGTGTCGGGCACCAACACGGCACTTACACGGTCGATCAAACACCTGACGATTATTGCTCGAATCGATTCTTTGTCAGGCAACAACGAGAACAGAGGTCGACCTTCGAGCAGTTTGACGGTCCGCTCGATTGACAAGACAATCGCACTGGTAGTGTCAACCGTCTGGCCGTGCGCTAGAATATCCGGCTTGAATTTGAAATCCGGGCTACAAGGGAATGCAATGAAGTCAATTGATCAAATCAGAAGATTACATATCGTATGGTCGTTAAGCGCGTTGATTGTGGGACTTGTGATCGCTTACATCATTCCGGATATTTTCGGAATGCTTTCCAAGATGCAATCTGGCAACACGGACATTACCAAGTGGCAGGCGGCCATGTCTTCGATTCCGATTCGCATTGTTCATATGTTCGGATTGACGATGGCCAGTGTCGCGGCCATTTATGCATTCCGATTATGGTCGTTGCGATTCATTGCGCCTCGAGATGGCGAAGTATTGACTCAAAAATGATCGATGTCCCGTTTTGTCCCTTGGCAATAAAACGCAACTTGGACTCCTCATGAAATCTGTCTGTTTCAAAGAAGTTGGCAGAGTTGCCTTTCTGGATTTACCGGAACCGCAGATTGTTGATCCGACCGATGTGATCGTCAGGACTTCTGTGGCCGGGTTGTGTGGCTCGGATTTGCATTCTTTCCTGGGGCGTGAAACCGGCTTGGATGTTGATACAGTGATGGGCCACGAAGTAGTCGGTGAAATTGTCGAAGTCGGAACGGGCGTCGGCAAGTTCATAGTTGGCGATCGCGTGTTCGCTCCATTTTCCACCAACTGCGGCAACTGTTTTTATTGCCAAACTGGTTTGCCTTCGCGCTGCGTTGCCGGTCAGTTATTCGGCTGGATTCAAAATGGCAAGGGCCTGGGCGGCTGCCAGAGTGAGTTCGTTCGCGTTCCGTTGGCCGATGGCACACTGTTGAAAAAACCTGATGGTCTGAGCGATATTGCTGCATTGTTATTAGGAGACAACTTCAGCACGGGTTATTACTGCGCGGAAATGGCAAACGTTCAACCTGGTGGCAGCTATGCCGTTGTCGGCTGTGGCACGGTGGGCTTGCTGGGCATCGTAGCCGCAAAATCCATGGGAGCTGACAGGATCTTCGCGCTCGATCCGGTTGCCGATCGTCGGAAGCAGGCGGAGGAACTTGGCGCGATTGCTCTGGACGCAAACGAGTCGGCGATTGGAATGATTCGGGATCAGACATCCGGACGAGGAGTTGATGCCGTGATGGAACTCGTGGGCAATCCTGCCGCGCAAAAACTGGCCTATCAGCTGATTCGATCGGGAGGAATCATGTCCGTCATTGGTTGCCATTGCACACCGGATTTTGCCTTTAGCCCAGTTGATGCTTACGACAAAAACCTGACCTATCGAACGGGCCGATGTCCGGCGAGAAGGTATATGGACCTGTTGACGGATCGGGTCGCCAACGGGGAATTCCGGCTGGATGCTTTTGTGACCCATCATTTCACGTCGGAAGATTGCGTCGAAGCCTACGACGTGTTTTCCAACCGCCGTGATGGATGTTTGAAAGCAGTATTCGTATTTTGAGAATCGCGATTCAATGGTGGATTTCATGCCGATCCAGTCGCTTCCAAACCTCGTCTAAAACCTGAGCGGCTCCCACCGAAAACTTGAGATCGACCAGCTCCGAAATAATGGTTTGTGTCGGATTGATCTCGATTGTGAACGTTCCGACTCGTCGGGCGTCGATGACCGGCTGAACAATGTAGGGGAAATAGCTGGAAGTTCCGATTGAAATTGCAATATCAAAGGGATTCCGCAGTTCCCGCTCAAGAATTTCAAGTGCTTCAAGCGGTAACTGCTCTTCAAACAGAACCACTTCGGGACGCATCAGTGCTCCGCATGACTGGCAAACCGGTGGAATTGAAATCCCGGAGTAGTCTTTAACGGTTACATGCCGATGGCACTGGGTGCATGACAGGTGATGCAGATTGCCATGAATCTCAATCACATTTTTCGAACCGGCCTCAGTATGGAATCCATCAACGTTTTGAGTCAGAATCCAGCATCTGCTCAGACGGTTTTCCAGTGCCGCAAGTACTTGGTGGCCGCGATTGAAGGATGCACCTCTCGTTCCCCGTTCAATCTGACCCAAGTATTTCCAGGTAATTTCCGGCTGGCGACGAAAAACCGGGCCGGAAAGCGCAACTTCGATCGGCAACCCATCTTCCGTGTCACCGTTTTCGTATAAACCTCCGACTCCGCGATACGTCGGAAGTCCGGAATCCGCAGACATGCCCGCGCCTGTAATGAATAAGACACTATTGGCTGACTTCAGTCGATCCACCAGGACTTCGATCTGGTGTTCGAATTCATTGGTGATTGCTGACAATCCGCGATCGTTCCAGGTGTATTCATTTTTGTCGGCGCTGTTTTCGCTGCAATGCATATTGCAACATTAAAAGCAAAGCGAGTCCACTACAACCCGGTTCAGGTACGACTGAAAAAGTTACTGTCAATATCGGATTGTTGGCACTGTTGCTGCGGCTGTTGAATCGTTTGGTGGTCGGAAAAGCCGACTCGTCACCGACAATCTCCCAACCGAAATTGCTGAAATCGCCGTTCAGCCAACCTTGAACATCGCTCACCAATGAAGGGGAATCCCAGATGTAGCTGCCCACACCACCGACGATGGTAGAGGCGCTCGGTGTTCCAACGAAATCACCTCCAGGAACATTCCAAAAGCTGCTCGGAAAAAAGTTGTTGTCCCAAGTCGCATCGCCGACCGCTGCTGCGGCTCCTCCGCCTTCGCCACCGGGAGCATCCGACGTGGATTCTCCCCAATCGGATAGCAGTCGATGAAAATTTACTTGCGTGTCACCCGCTCCTGTTTGCGACATGAACAGCGTAACTGTCACCTGCTCGATGAGCGCGTTCTCAGGAATTCCTGAAATATCAAATCCAAGCAATCCCCGGCGAGCCGAACCCTCGCCGTTTCTTCCGGCAAACAAAAAATCACCGGCACCATTGCTGTTACCTGGGTTATCCAGGTAGATCGTGTTATCCGCGACCGAGTCGACAACAATCGTATCCGCAAAGATCGATGAGCAGACTGAAACTACAACAAGTGTCGGAAAAATTCGCAAAAGGAAAATAGGAGCCATGTTTTGCATTTCAACTAAATGAGAAGAGAATCGGATGTAGAAGACTGACCTAAAGCCGTATTCGCATTGTACTTCGGCTGGCTTGCTTTTCCGCCGAAAAAATTGGTCAATTACAGTTCTCGCCGTTCCTTTTCGACAGTTGAATCGCCGGTCACTGGTCGAACTTCGATATAACGGTATTTTGGCCCATTGGCGTCGATTCCGCTGCGGTTGTTGCCCATACTATGCAGATGTTTTACGCCCCATTGCGTGAATGTTTGATTGAGTGGCGAATCCAACGACAGTTTCTTCTCACCGTCTACATATACGCCGATTTCGTTTCCTTCGAGTTGCAGGGCCAGAATATGTTCTTTGCCATTACCGATACTGAGTGGTGCCGACAGGGCTGGTCCGAGTCCCGGCTGGCCAATTTGTAAATTGACAGTGTCACTATCCCGATCAAGGTAAGCGAAAACGGCGTTCAAATCATGTTGCGCCCGGCCCATCAATCCGGCTTGTGGAGCACCATCGGCGGTAAACGTGATGGCCGCTTCCATTACACCGTTACTGACACCAAGATCCCATAGGAACGAACCAAGATTTTGCAAACTGATGTTGGTAATTTGCGGGAACGTCAGCCTGCCAACGCAGGTCTCTTTATCAATGTCGAGCATCCGCAAAAACATGGTTCGAGGCGGTTGTGCCGCAGATCCACTGTACCAGACCGGAGTCGCACGGCCGGCCGTTTTCCAGTTGACAGGTCTGTTGATCGTTTCAAATTCAACTGATGTTTGATCAAAATTGGAGCCTTCTAATCGAGGATGTCCGATGGCATCCAGCCGAAGATACGGCAGCGATGCAACAGGAATATTGCTGATGTTCAAACCAGTGCAAGTGCCACTGAATCCCAACCGCAAATCCGAAAGCATTGTCGGATTGAATTGTGTTCCATTGGCAAACTGGCAGTCATCAAAGTTGTAAACAAACAACTCGCCGGAACCGCCGAAAGAAACCAGTTCTGGAAATTGGCAATTGGAGAATAGAGCATGAGTACCATGTTCGAATATTATCGAGTTCTGAATAGCAACATTGGTCAATCGGGTGCCCAATGATGGAATGTGCGGGTCAGAGCTGAAGTTTCGTTTAATGACCAGATTACCTGTTGTCACGTTCGTGATATTGCTACAAAGTCCGGTTTCAACCTTAAACAACACAGAATTTATTAAGTTATTTCCGAACGCTTCTTGATTGCCTTCGTTGTTAAGCTGCATCAAATGCAAATTGCCCGTGTCAGAAACAACTTGCCAATTCATGTTATTGGTTGGGCCTGGTGATGATTCGGAAGCCATGAAACCGAAACCGGGGCGATTGTCTGAGCTGACAACATCAACGAATAAATTGGCTTCCAATCCCAGGGTATCGACCTTGAAAATCGTTTCCAAAAAACCACCGCCAATCAGCGTTTCGCCATTTCTTCGGTAACCTAGTTGCTCGGCGTGGATGTTGATGTTGCCAGACGGACCATGCATGGCGAACCCAAAACAACTGCAATTGCCATATCTTGTCAGTATGTTGATGTCGACAAACTCAATCACCCGACCAAACTTCAAGCCGCGTGTTTTTTTGACCTCCGTACCGGCATTTGTATAGGCATAACCATCGGGATCGGAAGATGATGCGTCAACAATCAGGCTGTTAACCGTGTGATTGGTGCCGATCCCCGAGTTTTCGAAAACGCCGCGAATCTCAATTGTGTCGTAGGCATTTTTGACGTGTTCCTGATTTCCAATTCCGATTCCCACGGCTGCTGTATCGGTAAAGTTTGCCAAACACTTGACATGTCCACCAACTCCTACCTTGCCGTTACCCCTGATAAAGATCAAGCCATGTCCGCTGTGGACAATATTTTCGGGAATCACCTGCCCAACAAAATCAACGCCACTTTCGATACTTACATTAAGCGGGTGCGGTAGCTCCCACATAATCGAGGTGTCGGCATCAACTGCCTGAGTGATCGTGCAATTACCGCCAGCCA
>JBGSXT010000912.1:0-1844 GCA_041751295.1 Mariniblastus sp. | reverse complement strand
CATTTTACCCTGACACTGAGTTCGCTCATAGAAACCGACGGAACCCGGGTTCAATCCGACATGTCCGAAGACGAGTTTGTGCAATTCACGCGGTCCGACCGCCCTGATTTCTACTGTATTTTGGACGCGCGGGGAATCCCGCTCGAACAATCCGGCAGTCTGCCTGAAATTGAACTGTATCCGATTCAGGGTCATCAGCCTGCTTTTCAGTCCGCACGCTTCAGGGACAAACGGCCCGGGCGCGCTGTTTCGCTTCGCATCTTTCCCAAATACGATCCCGAAGGGTTCGATGATGACGAATCAAATCCGGGTCGATATCCGGAGCAGGTCTCAAGCAACCAGGCTTGGAACCAGCGGATCGATGACCTGGAAAAGGGTTCGACCGTTGAGGGGACTCACCGAGACGATTCGAATCGCGTCGATTCGCTGCACCTTCCGTTACCGCTCATTTTGGCCCGTGACACACTGGAACTGAATCACTCGCTGCAACGTGTTTCGTTGTGGCTGATTTTGGCAACGAGCCTGACGCTGTTGCTGGGAATCGCGGCCGCTTCGGTCGTCTCGAAAGTCGGCTTGCTGCCGTTGGAGCGAACGGCTGCCTACATCAGCCAGGTCGATTTCCAGAATTTGGAGCGTCGGATCGAGTTTCCCCAGGCGCCTGCCGAAATCCAGTCGCTGATCGGCAGTTTGAACCAAATGCTTGATCGCCTTGAGGTTGGCTACGATCGCGAACGGAATTTCTCAGCCAATGTGGCCCACGAACTGCGCACTCCCCTCGCCGGGCTCAAGAGCACAGCCGAAGTCGTTTTGTCCCGGCCCCGCGCACCCGCCGAATATCGTCAAGCATTACAGCAATGCCTGACGATCAGTAACGAAACCGAATCCATCATCGAAAATCTGTTGATGTTGGCGCGACTCGATTCCGGTGGCTGTGAACTTGACTGCGACATCTGCCACGTCGATCAGTTGATTAGAATGACCGGGAATTCCCTGTTGGAGGCCGCATCATCGCGGGGCCTGGGTTTTGTGTTCACGTTGGAACCGCCGATCCGGATTCTGACCGACGGTGCCAAAATGAAATTGGTCCTGCATAACATCCTGGAAAATGCCGTCACCTATGCCGATGCGAATTCGACCATCTTCATCCGCGCCAACAATTTGGATGGCCAGTTACGAATCGAGGTTGCCAACCGATGCACCCATTTCGACAATTCGACCCTGGAAAAAATGTTTGAAAGATTTTGGCGAGCGGACATCGCCCGGAGTCTGACCGGGAAGCACAGCGGGATCGGATTGCCATTGTGCCAATCGTTGATTCGCCTCTTGAACGGGCAGATTGATGTTCGCGTCGACCAGGAAAATGTGGTCACGGTGGGGATCACCATCCCTTCCCACAACGGAGCCAATTAATGGTCCACAAAAGGCGATTCGGTTCCGACATGCGAACCGGGTCAATGAGTTGATCCCTGTTGCTTGGATGCGGGCGAGTGATGCAGATCAAATCAAGTGGTCCAGTACCGTTCTTCGCGGGATACAACGTACAAGCCATCCCAACGTCTTGGGAATGAATCGAGTGGTCATCCTGCAATAAAGCGAACAAGTGGAAAGCGTCAATCCGGCCGAAATGTCGGTCGACGGGCTGGTGAGTATTGACGTATCGATCGGAATCACGACGCCGCAATTTGTAAACGATTTGAATAGACTAATTCGCGCATCCTGAGGAGCGAACAGCCGCAGTAAAAATTGCCATGGCGCCGAATATGTCCTAGTTGCCGGACTTCTCGCGTTTACTCTTTTGTTGTTGTTTGCCCTGTTGTTGCTGTTTGTCCTGCTGTTGTTGTTGC
>JBGSXT010000911.1:0-3675 GCA_041751295.1 Mariniblastus sp. | reverse complement strand
TGATTCACCGAGATTGTCGTGGTACCCGAAGGACCAATCGACAAAATCGCGGATGAACTGGTCAGCAGGTCCATTGCCGAGCCTCCGCAGACGACTGTGGCATCAATCGGAAACAAAGCGACATCATTGTTATCGGGTATTCCGTCCGCATCCATACCTCCGACTGTCAGATTGAACCAATTGCCGGCGTTATTCCAAACACCGTTGCCAGCCGCTCCTGTCCACGAAAATTCGTCGGCACACACGGAGTGCGAAAAACCTGCCAACATAATCGCAATTGTCGCGATAACCATTGTTCGAGTTGTAATCTGATTCATGCTGTCTCCAATTTTTGTTTGCGGTAATGCTGGTTCGGTTCAAAACAAGAAAGCGTAGCGGTTCAGTGTGGAAATGAACACGAACGCAACCCGAATGGTGGGCGGACGGCTTGGTGGTTCATTGGCTTTGGAATTGATTTGCCAGTTTGGAGCTGTCGAAGATCAGTTCGAATTTGGTTGCACGGCTTAGAGCCTATCCCAGAACGCCCGCAGCGCTGCGAGTGGTATAGGCGAATGAGAATTGTAGCATTCCGAGATAGTTTTCGGATTTTTTCTCCCAACGAATCAGGAGCCGTCGAAAGCGATTGATCCAGGAGTGAGTCCGCTCGACAACCCATCGTCGTGCTTTTACTCGTGGGTTTTTCTTTTTTTGTTTGACTTCTTGTCCGCGAGATTTGACGTGTGGTTGATAGTGACGTCGGCGAAGAAACGAGCGGACGTCTTTGGAGTCATAGCCCTTGTCGAGGCAGACATGTTGATGTCGCACTGTGGGCTGGGGCCGATGGATCGGCATACTTTCGAAGGTGGCTTTGAGAAGTTTGATGTCATGAGTGTTGGCGCCACTGACCGCCACTCCCAACGGAACGCCGCGAGCGTCAGTGAGTACTGACCGCTTGGTGCCCAACTTGCCACGATCTGTCGGATTTTTGCCCGTATTTTCCCCCACCCAGAGGCGACTTTGTCATCGCTCCGTCCACACTCTGCCAATTCCACTGAATGTTTTTCAGTTCGTCATATTCCAAAAGTGAAGCTTTCCACAACTTTTGAAACACGCCGACGGCAATCCAATGTTGAAAGTAACGATGCAGCGTACTGCCAGAACCAAACTCACGAGGAACTGCCTTCCATTGACAACCCGTTCGCAGAACATAGAAAATTCCGTTGGCGATGGATCGAAGATCGATGCGAGGGCGACCGCCTTTAGGATTGTTGTTATAAAGTGGAAGCAGTTTTTCCATCCGACTCCACAACTGATCCGGCAAAACCCAAGAACCTACCATCCGTTTCTCATCCATCTTGCACCTCCGTGAAAAATGACCGTCGTAATTTCAACAGATTTACGGACAGGATCCGAAATGGTTCAGTAGTGGGATAGGCTCTAATTGGCCACGATAACCGTGACCGAACTGCCCGGTCGCCGCTATCGCGGCAAAAGACCGGAACAAACATCGCACCCAACCAAGAGTCGCGTAGTCCCGACCGAATCCCCGCAGAAACCAGATTGCCTGAAACGGTTTTTTCAACGTACAATCCTGATATGGAAACAATTTCTCATAATGTCAAGGATCTTGAAAAAAGCTGGCGGGAAAGCCTGGAGCAATTGATTGGTCGTCGGCTCCGGGACGACCAGGAAGTCACAATTCAGATTGTCGATCTCGCCCAGCCCGGCAATGTGGATTCGCAACGCGTTGCGCTCAGGCGCGCTTTGGAAATAGCGCGACAGGGGCGCCTGAATGCCGTAAATTCCGGACTGAGCGAAAAACAGATGGACGATGGGATTGAAAGTGCCATCGGTGAGTTTCGCAATGGGCGACGATCGCCGAATCCCTGATGCGAGTTGTTCTTGACACAAATGTTCTTGTTCGGGTGGCGATATCGCCATTTGGGTCTGCCGCCTGAGTATAGGATTCGGCTCGATCGGTCTCACGACCCGGAATTGGATCATCCATTTGCTTCTCAGGATTCAGAGCCGTATCCGGACGCGTGACAACGCCATGGACCAGAGAGTCTTCGGGAAGCGATGCTGGTACCTGCGCGGAACCATTCAAGGCGGGCAAAGTCGAACGTTCCGGCGAAGGCAAGCCGTTTTGTCCCTTGGCTGAGGATCCGGTCGACAGGAACCCCAACAGGATCGGCAGCACCAGTCGTCGCACGAATGTTGGGCAATGGCAAATGGAATCGCCGCTCGGCTGCGGAATGCAATTGCGATTCATTGCCGTCACCAGCTGGCGATCATTCATACAAACGGTTCCGGATTGCCAAAATTACGCTTCAAAAACAGAACCGTTTCCCGCTCCGTCGGTAACACGTTCCAATTGCCGCAGTATTTTTTTCAGATCACTGTTGGGGCCCGTATTTGTCGTTGCACTGGCCGCCGTGCGAATGGCAATCGCACTCCGATTTGCTTTGCGCCCAGCACACAGCAAAACCAGATACTCAACCTCATGAGGGTCGGTAATTTCTCCAATCGTTTGTGATCCGTCCTGATTGTTCATGAGCAGCAGCAGTTTGCTTCCCAGCCAAACCAGTTGCAGCGATTTCTTCGGTCCAAAGGGGGACTGACCCAATACCTCGACGACTTCCTGCGGCAATCCTTGCGAACCACCGGTCCCCAACTTTCGCGTCAGCCATACAAATCCCAGATATCCGCCGACAACGATCGCCAGCGAGCCCAACACTCGGGCAACGTCAATCCCTTCAAAAGGTTATTGCAACTGGGATGTCCAAAAGGCATCTGCCGGGCGATCGGAACGCAAATCTACATTTTCAAATGACTGACCTGTCGGCCCAGTCGACAGCTTGCCGTTCAAGTCGCAACCCGGTTCCGATGGTATATCCTGCTTCCGAAAATCTGCGGTCTTGACGGAATTGTCCTGAAATGGCCTGTTCCATTCCGAATCAGCGGCAAAGCCATTGTCAGATTGGGCGTATGCGTTCTGCACCGCAAAACCACAGATCGTTGCCAACAACATCCGATTCCACACACATTTCAAAACAGTTTCATTTTTTGGCTCTAAAATCGATCATGATCAGACCGTCGATCGGATCGGCAAGTAAAAATTCGCAGGTCTTTTCGCGGATATGCTGTGCCAACGCGAGGTCAATCGGCTGAATCCGATTAACGACCGGTTCAAGAGGTGACAGCATGTCGGAGACGATCGCCGGAAGTCCCATAAATGGCAAACATTCACACATATGCCACTGCGGGTTTAGCGGGTCGGCTGAGATTCCAATGCCTGACGGATTTTGGCCGCGTCGATGTGATCAGGAGCGAGTTCAACAAATCGACGCCAGTGTTCAATCGCTGCAGGCATGTCGGCCAGTTCCTTGGCACAGAATCCGGCATAGAGACGGGCCAGGGGATGATCGGGGCTCTCGGCCAGCAGGACTTCCAGATTTTTGCTGGCGTCCCCATAGTCCTCGGTTTTCATCTGGGCAGCGGACAGATTGAGGCGGGCGTCCAGATTGACAGGCGCGAGTTCGAGACAGCGTTTATATGACCGTATTGCCGCCGACCACTGCTGGGCTTCGACCTGGAAAAATCCCCATTCAAAATAGAACTGAGGACTGCCCGACATCACTTTTTCAAGACCCTCCATAATGGTGAGCGCTTCGTCATGCGATCCGCGAAGGAACA
>JBGSXT010000910.1:0-5094 GCA_041751295.1 Mariniblastus sp. | reverse complement strand
TGATGGTTATTTCCCGAAAAGGAACCACCGTTCCGGAGACAATCAGATCGAGATTCCCGTCGTAGTTGGTGACGCCTGCCGTGTCGACCAGCGGAATCAGTGCGTCCGATTCCTGGCGACCCGTGGTTTCGCGCAGTTGATACAGCAGAAGGGCGGTTGCCAGTCCTGACAACAAGACGACCGCAGAAATCGTGTACTTCAGGGGTTCGGGTAACGAAGGCGACTTCTCGCCATTGACGCTATTCACACTGACGCTCATTGTTGATTCGCAACCTGGTTATTCGGGTTCGGCAGACGTGGAGGATTTGGAACGAGTCGATTTGCCTGGACTCTGATCCGGTTCGCAGTGGATATTCCGCAGAGCGGCCAGCGAAAAATCGGTAATGTGACTGGCAAGTTCTTCGATGCCGAAGCATTCTTGCGCATCACTGTCTTCGATCATCATCGAAGCCACGTCGCCGGCGAAACGATAATACATACATTGTCCGATGATGCTGAAGGCCAATTGCATACGGCGATGCTCGGGCAATCGACATTCCACAATTTCATCGATGATCGACATTAATTTTTCCAACAGCGGACTGAAATAATCTTCCACCAGTTTTCGACATGCGTTCGTCGGCTGCAAAATTTCTCTCATGATCAATCGCACCTGCCACGGGGCTGACTTCAAAGCCACCATTCGATTCAGTAACAGCGAGACAAAATCGAACAGTTGGCGTTCGGGCGATGTGCCATCATCCCACTTGGGAAACGGCACCTGTTGTGCCCGCATCTGTCGGGCTTGCATCACGGTATCGATGTAAAGCTGCTGCTTGTCGCCGAAATAGTAATTGATACTGGCCAAATTGACCTGAGCCGAATCGCAGATTTCGCGAACAGTTGCCGCTAGAAAACCCTTTTTCGCGAAAATTGGCCCTGCGGCCAAAACAATTTTTTGTCTGGTAGAATCTGCGTGTGACATCTTTTTTTTCGTAAATTTGCGTAAAATCCTAAAAAAACGTTGAACCGGTTCTTGAAAACGCGGTCCCTAATAATAACCGTAATGGTTATGTCCGTCAAAACAACTGTATGAAACAGTTGTTTAAATACTAGCAAGTTAGGCAACACCTGACGGGATTCGCTTCGAACCCGCCAAATTTTTCCATTTGTTGGCGCGCGTCGCCAAGCTTACCCTATCAGGAGTATGAACAGTTCCAAGATTCGTCGACTGATTGCCTGGCAGGCCGCCAAGTTGATGTACGAGCGTGAGGAGTCCGAGTATTACCGGGCAAAGCTGAAAGCAGCACGCAAAATTCAGAAAGACTGGGTCGCCCCCAAAGACTTGCCCAGCAATGCCGAAATTCGAGACGAAATCCAGAATTTCGCCCGGCAAATGGAAGGCGACCTTCGCCAACGCAATCTGCTGGAAATGCGGGTAGCCGGACTGGCAATGATGAATCTTTTGGAGAAATTTCGACCGCGCATCATTGGCAGCGTCTTGACCGGGCACATTCGCTCCGGCAGCGATATTGACTTACATGCCTTTTCCAACAGCTTGACTGCCGTCACATCCGTGCTGGATTTCCATCATCTGCGCTACGATGTGACTCAAAAACGGGTGCGAAAAAATAGCGAAGAAACAGTCTACCGCCATGTCCATGTCCACGACCGTTTTGAATTCGAGTTGACTGTTTATCCGGAAAGCCGACTGTCGTACGTGTTCAAGAGTTCGATTAACGGGAAAGCGATTGAACGTGCCAGCATTGCCCAATTCCGGCAATTTCTGACGACCGAGTATCCAAACATCCAGCTGGACGAACATTTATCGTTGGCTAGTGAAGCAGTCGACCGCTTTCAATTGTTTGAGTCTCTGCTCTTACCGCTGGAAAATGTCAAGCAAAATCCCCGGTTCCATCCAGAAGGGGATGTGCTTTATCATAGTTTGCAGGTCTACGATTTGGCCTGTGATCAATTGCCGTATGATGAGGAATTTCTGCTGGCAGCGCTGCTGCACGATGTCGGCAAAGGGCTTGATCCGATGGATCATGTCCGTGCCGGACTTGCCGCGCTGGAAGGTTTCATCAGCGATCGCACCACCTGGTTGATCGCCAATCACATGCTGGCACATCAAATCCAGGACCGATCGATCGGTGCCAGAAAACTGCGCCGCTTGCGCGAAAACGACAGCTTTGATGAACTGGTACTGCTAGGGCAATGTGACCGGGTTGGCCGGCAGATCGGTGTACAAACCAGTCTGCTGGAGGATGCGCTCGAATACATCCGCGGTCTCGCCAGCTCATTCGGATAACGCTCGTGTGGTTTCAGGTCAGCCACAGGAAGTCCTTCTCGTCATATTTTCGCGTATTAAACCGTTTCGATGTGAGGCAGTGCGATTGTTTTTTGGAATTCAGCGTTCACCATAACTGCTAATCCTCAAACTCGACTGTGAACATACTCGGTCGATGCGTTCGAACAGTTAAACTGGTCAACTTGTGAGGACTGTTTGATGCATGCTCAGGAGTCCGATCAGGTAGTTCCGAAACAACGGCTATAAGACAATTAATCGCGATTGAAGTGCTAGCCCGCAAAACTGGCGTTTCGATTGCAGGACCTAGCCGCAGCAAGTTCGTATATGCTCTCTCGACCTGGCCTCTCGGTTGGATTCTCGCTGTTCCTGAGCGTTAATCTAATACTGCTTCCGTCGTTCGTCGTGCAGGCGGATTCGAATGACAGAAATACACCACTTGTTCGCGCCGTTGCCCAGTGCAAATCAGCCGTCGTCAATCTTCGCGGTCAAAAAACCGTTCGCCTCGATGAAGCGACGAACTCGCAGGACATGAAGCAGGTCAATGGCATGGGAACCGGGGTCATCATCGATCCGCGCGGTTACATTCTGACGAATTACCATGTGGTCCAGGGCGTCAAACAGATTCAGGTCACTACCAGCGAGCGGGAAAAGACGACTGCCCAGCTCATCGCCCATGATCCGGAATCCGATCTGGCACTGCTGAAGATCGACTCGCCAAGGCTATTGCCCACGATTCCGATCGGAACTTCGTCGGATCTGATGTTGGCGGAAACCGTGGCCGCCGTTGGAAACGCCTACGGTTATGAACACACGGTGACCGTAGGCATCATCAGCCAACTCGGTCGCACTGTTCAGGTCAATGACGATCAGATTTACAAGAATCTGATTCAAACCGACGCTCCGATCAATCCCGGCAATTCAGGCGGGCCGTTGCTGAATCTGGATGGCCAGATGATCGGAATCAATGTGGCCGTCCGCATCGGCGCCCAGGGAATTGCCTTTGCGATCCCGGTGAACGATGCCATGGAGATCGCCTCACAGTTGATGGCTCAGCATGTTGAGGAACAGAACGCGGTACGGCATGGCATCGGAGTCGCGACTGTTTTCGAGAATCATCAGCCATCATTGGTTGTACAAAGTGTCGAGCCAATGAGTCCTGCGGATCGTGCGGGACTGGAAAAAGGGGACCGAATACTGCAAATCAATGGCGAACAGGCTGTTCGCAGTCTGGATTTGCACGCCGCCATGCTAACGGCAAACGCCACCAGCGATTTGACAATGGACATCAGTCATCGAGGCAAAACCCAGCAGGTTTCGCTCGAACTGGTACAACACCAACCAGCCCGAAAAAACGAAATCGCCTGGCAGCTGCTGGGTTTGAATCTGAAACCGGCCAGTAGCATTGAAATGGAAAACCGTCATCCCAATTACTCAAAAGGCCTGAGGGTCATGGCGGTGAGAAAAGACAGCCCGGCAGAATCAGAGGGAATTGTTGAGGGGGACATTCTGGTCGCGATGCACGGCTGGAAAACCGAAACGCTGGACAATCTGCAATATATTCTGGACCAACCCGACATTCAGAATCGAGATCATTTCATGTTTTACATTTTGCGCGAAAGGGTCCCCTTTTGGGGTCAGTTGCAAATTGCATCGCAAACGAGATAGCACGGGCTGCTGCGGTCTAAGAGTTCCGCTATCTCAACCTTTCAGCGTCCGATGTCAACCGCTGCCAGCCTCCGTTGGCAGCGGTTTTCTTGATTGCCTGGCAGCGCCAGCGGGTCTTTCCATGTGTTAGGCGAGTGAGATATTTTCAAGGGTGATTCGCCTGAAATACTGGAATGCCGATGCTAGGCCATACCGGCTATGGTGCACCGGCGACATCGAGATAGGGATCCTGACCCATATCGATCTGCAATTCGCTGCGCAGTTTTTCACGGTGCAGCAACATTTTCCGCGACGAAAAATGTTGCTGTTCAATCCGTCGCTGGGCTTTTCGAAATAGCGGGGCGAAGCGGGCCAATTGATGCGCTGGGGAGACGGCGAATTTCCGGATTTCGTTGATTTTGCTCCCGCCCAGTCCAACTTTCAGGATATCGTCCTGCAGCGACATGAATTGCCGATAGGAACCGACATCCCCCTGTCGCCCGCTGCGACCAATCAGCTGGCGATCGATGCGGGCCGATTCATGCAACTCGGTGCAAATCACATGTAGACCTCCGCGTTCCAGCGCGCGGGCTTCGACTTTGATATCGGTCCCCCGGCCAGCCATATTGGTGGCGACGGTTACGTGATCCAGGCGACCGGCCGCCGCGACAATCATTGCTTCATGGGCCAATTGTCGCGCGTTGAGCACTTCATGCCTGATACCGCGAGCCTGCAGCATGGCCGACAGTTTTTCGGATTTGTCGATTGATCGGGTACCGACCAGTACCGGCCGGCCGGTCCGGTGAACCGCTTCGATTTCGTCGACGATTGCTTCCCATTTCTGACTCTCGCTGCCGAAAATCAGGTCATCCCATTTTTTTCGTTGCGATGGCCGGTTCGTCGGTACATCGATCACGCCAACGCGATAGATTTTCTGCAGCTCTGTTGCTGAATTCCCGACGGTGCCAGTCATTCCGGCCAGGCGATTGTATTTCAGGAACAAATCCTGAATCGTAATCCGCGCTGCTTCGCCGGTTTCAATCGAAATATCAATTCTCTCGCGGGCTTCGATCGCTTGATGGATTCCAGATCGCCATTTCCGACCTTCTGCCAGCCGGCCCGTGAATTCGTCGACGATGACAACTTCGCCGTCGCGGATA
>JBGSXT010000909.1:0-4727 GCA_041751295.1 Mariniblastus sp. | reverse complement strand
GCGCCGGTGCCTCCCGGATACTCGATGTATTTCACACCGCAGCCCAAGTCGGCAAAACGATCCTGATCGAGTGCGAGTTGCCAGGGCAAATTGAAATGTTCAGGAACTCCGCCGACGCGAATGGTCTGTTTGTCATGTATGGCGGGCATCATCATCGTTCAAAAGTATTGGATTCCCGACGGAGATAAAAGAAAAATGCCGGTTCCCAAGAACCGGCATTCGATCGTCTTTGGCAGTCCTCACTACTACGTTTTTTTGCACCCGTGGATAATGGCTTGCTGGCGGCTCAGGTCACAGGGGTTCAGACCCACTTTTCGGCGACCGCCGAAAAGTGCGTCAGACCCCAAAGGCGTAATCCGTTGCGTTTTTTTGTCGGAAAACAAATCAGTCGTCTTGGTCGTCAGACTCATCGTCTGACTTATTCAGTTTGGCTTTTTCCGTTTCCAGTTCTTCCAGGAATGCTTCTGTTTCCTCAGTCTGGCCGCCAGCATGTTTGACAGCTCGTTTCTGAATCTCGATGGCTTTATCGAGATCCCCTCCCATATGCACGAGATGGGCCAGAGTATCCAGGACCGCCCCGTTTTCCGGTTCGCGTGTGGCTGCGTCGTTCGCCAATTTTGTTGCGGCCGCCAACAGTTTTTCATCGACATCCTGGCCGCTCATTTTCATCTCAACAACCATCCAGGCGATTTGATTCAATTCTTCGGTTTCGCGATTCCCAGCAGCAAATTCGGCGATCGCAGCCGCCGCTTTGTCACCACCCGCGAATATGACGACTTGGAATCTCAAGCCTTTTAGCTGTTCGATGAACGGATGGTCGGCATAATCCTTGATCAATCCATCAAGCATTTCGACCGCTTCATCGCTTTCCCCTTCCTGCATCTTCTGCATGGCTGACCGGGCACGTTTCTGAATATCAGCCATCGCCTTTTCTTCAGCTTCCTTCTTCGCGATGAAGGCCACACGGTCCCATTTTCCGCTGACGACTTGATCCAGCGGCTCGTCAATTTCCATCGGATGGCCAATCCATTCAATCAATCCCTGCTTGCCCACAATAAATGCCGACGGAATTCCTTCCTGTTCGGCGGCTTCCATGTAATCCTCATGGCTGGACTTGTCTGGATCGGCCGTCAGACAATAGGTCCCCGTCAGCTTGGCATAAGTCATTTCGCTGTCACCGGCGACAGAGGTTTCCAGAAACTCCTCAACGGTTTCGAGTTCCTCATCACTGATGCTGATGATTTGAACCCCTTTTTCGGAAAACTTTTTCTGGAGTTTGCTCAAATGCGGCATGGAAGCAATACAGGGGCCACACCAGGTTGCCCAGAATTCGACGACATAAACTTTGCCCGACTCAAAATCCTCAACCGGTTCAAATTTTCCGTTGCCATTGCTAACCCAATGTTCGATGTCGAGCCCAGGTGCCTTGGAGCCGACCTTCAAGACTTCGGTGTCATTAGCCGCGACGACGACGGCTGAGGAAAACATCAGAATTGCCACCATGGCAGTCAGTTGTAAAACTAGATTTCTGTAGAACATCATCACTCCGATTCACTGATAGTTTGCATTTTGATTTCCAATAAATGACATTCTAATGCCACGTTTGGCAATACGAGAATCGCGATTTTTCTACATCGTGTCGCCCAGCATTCTGTTCAGGATTTAACATTATTTGGCCGACTGTTGACAGTATTAGTCGATGTTCAATGCCTAATCCCGCGTATTTGCCGAAGAATTCGATTAAGAAACAGATTTTCGTAAACGAATTTCATGTCATTGCCCAATGCGACGGTTTCAGGTTTTTCTCGCTGATTAACTCGATAGCGCCATATTTCAGGCAATACAAGTAAGACGCGCGAGCGAGTGGATGACTTGCGGCGAATCCCACTCGCTTGCGCGTCGTGCTTGTATTCGCGACATTTCACGCAGAAAGTGGCGCTGTCAAGGTAACTTCGGACTACACCGCGCCGATGACACAAATCGATCCTGTAAGTGAATAGTTCTCAAGTCCGAAATGTCAAACGCCTGTGCGCAACGGAACAGAAAACCCAGTTGTTCCCGCTGGATATCAATTGCGGCGGCGTTTTCCGCCACCTTTCGTGTTCGATTGATGGCGCTTGATGTTTTGTTCCACGACGCCACCAATGGCTTCATCCCAGGTCGGAATTTTGGCTTTCTTGATGCCGATATCATTTTCTAGTTCGTCGTCAGAATTTTCATGAACTTTCTCGGCACGCACCGAACTGCGATCAGCCGATTTTTGGTCGCGGCTGACCGGATCACGTTCAAGTTTGTCGCGTTTAGGAGCATTTCTGCCGCTCTTACTCCCTCGGTTATTGTCCGTCCGGTTCGCGTCCCCTCGATTACCCTCGGTTTGATTTGCTTCCGTGCGATTGCCTTCAGAACGATTGCCTTCAGAACGATTGCCTTCAGAACGATTGCCTTCAGAACGATTGCCTTCAGAACGATTGCTTTCAGAACGATTGCCTTCCGCTCGATTGCTTTCCGCTCGATTGCTTTCCGCTCGGTCGCCTTCCGCTCGGTCGCCTTGCGTTCTGCCGCTACCCGTTCGGCTGCCCTCGGTTCGGCTGCCTTGTGCTCGGCTGCCTTGTGCTCGGCTGTGTTGCGTGCGACTGCCTTCTGTGCGACTGCCTTCTGTGCGACCGCCTTCTGTGCGATTCCCATCCGTACGGCTGCCCGAACCGTCGCGGTCTCGTCGAGTTTCATTTCGTTGCGGCTCGCGGCCCTTGGATTCCGTCCGTTGATGTCGACGACCTTCGTTTGTTTCACGACTCTCGCCGATAGATTCTTTGTCGTCGTGGCCACTTGGTTTTCGAACCTGCTCGCTACCGCTGCGTTTTTCTGTTCGGTCGGGTCTGTGCCCTCGCCTGGATCGAGTTTCGCGCTCATCACGGCGCTGACCGCCAATATCCTGAACCTCAAACTCGATGTAGTCCTTATTGACCGGTTCATTGATGTCTAAAATTTCCGATTGCGACTCTTCAACTTCAACTTCAACTTCGAATTCAGGTTCTTTTCGGCGGGAGGCCTGTGAACCACTAAACGCCGCAAACGGGTCATTTTCAAAATCGTCCTCTGGCGGCACGTCAATTCCGGCTGTCGTCGCTTCGAAGTCAATCTCATCGGGCGAAAAAAACAATTCTGAAAAACAGTCGGCATCCGATTCAACGGGTTGCGGATTCGCTTTTGGCGAAGCAATTAACTTGTCGTCTCTTTGCCGAGTTCTGTCACCCGATTTCGGAGCACGTTTATTTTCGAGTTCCGCTTTTACTTTTAGTTTTTCCGGATTGTCCTGTTTTCGTTCTGCCGCGACGGGCTTGGACGTTTTAGGAGAATCGATTGCCGATGGAGGGGATAGACCCAACGAGCTTGCCAGGTCATCCCAATGCGATTTGACCGGCGCAGACCGTTCGACGGCATCCTTGAGGACGTCATCCTGTGACTGCGAACTCCACGAATCAGCCATCGATGCTTCAGGAACACTTCCCAAGTCCTCGTCGAACATCACCTCAATTGGCGGTTCTTCGACAGGTTCTGGCTTTTTGGATGGCAGCAGATCTTCGAACATTTCACTCTCATCGAGCGGTTCCATTTTGCGAGGCGAACTTCCGCCAAAATAGTCATAAATTTCGTCTGTCACGGGTAGCCCTGAATTCGTTTGGTTTTACGATTAACGAATTATAGCGGAATAACCGTGCCAATAATAGTTTCCTATTCGCTGGCACAAGTAACTTTATTTTTATCGGATTCGAATCGTGTGGTTTCTATTTGCTGTCGAGCTGCAATTGGCGGATTGCAAGCGTTCGACCAACGAAAACAGGGATTAGCGAGCGCAAACCAGACATTAGCTGGATGGCGCCGCTTCGGAACCCAATCGTAAGCGAAGAAAGCACTATGGCAAATTTCCTCGATTACGCTTCTGGTTGCGATTTCCCACGACATGCCGTCGAAGTGGCGCTGTCGAATTAGGCTGCCCGCTCGACTCTTTCCTCCGAACCGAGAGCGTCCGATGAAATATTGCCACAGGATCGATTTCTTCGTACTTTCCGATAGCGAAATAGACCGTTTGGGAAATCGATCGGACTTTAAAACTGACGCATGCCGGTCGTCGTTACATGGAGTCCTCCGCCCCAAAAAAAACACCGCTCCTGGCGGATCGGTGTAAGTATTTTCGATTGTGGTGTACGAATTATTGTCGAGTTGTGACAAACGTTCCGTTATCCGCAACATTCAACAGCGGCCGATCGTAATTTCCGTACCAGGCTGGACCCTGTGGACGAATCGAAAAACCAACATAGATATTCCAAGCGTCCTGGGTGCTTGTCGTTGTCCCTTCCGGCGTTTCCGGAATGAAATATGTAAATCCTGATTGCATTCCGAGGATGCCATTGATCGGCATGTCGTAATCCAGTCCTAACACGCCTGAGCTGTCGTCGCTCCAGCCACCAAACAGATCACAATGCCCGCAATTGCTGGCAGTAACCCGGTAATAGAACCGATAATTGTCGATCGCGTCGGCGATTAAATTATTAAAGGTCACACCATTGACGGTTCCGCTGGTCACATCGTCTTTGGCACCGACTGCAAAGCGAAACCCGAGCGTATTGCCGCCGGGATAAACCCATCCTATATCGCCCCGCACTTGTGCCAGATCCGCTTCGGAAATCCACTCATCGCGCAGAAAGTCGCCAACGACGCCCATCTGA
>JBGSXT010000908.1:0-1500 GCA_041751295.1 Mariniblastus sp. | reverse complement strand
AATTCCCGTTCCAGCATTTCCGGTGTGTGGCAGCTCAACCACGTCATTCCCATCACGGACTTGATCGACCTGATGTCCAATTCACATGACCATCGATGCTTGTCAAGTGCGGCCACGGCTGGGCTTGCCCCCGTCGAGACTTGATCAACACCAGAAACGACGATACGAGTCCGAAATAATTTGTGGGGGGAAAAAATGGCAGGAATCTTTAATTCCCGGCAATTCGTTATCTCTCCTGCTGATAATCGGCCCAGGTTTTGGGAGTTTCGTAGACGCGGACGTTCGTTAGTTTCGCGGCACCAAACTGATCCTCCAGCCAAGTCCAGATGGCAACCGCGATATTTTCGACGCTGGGATTTACCCTGGTAAAATGGTCGACGTCGTGGTTCAAATGCTTGTGATCGAGGCGGTCGATGACCCGTTCTTTCACGGTCGATTCGAATTGGTGCAGTTCGATCATCGGTCGACCAGTGGAAACTTCGAATGAGATTGAGACTTCGACAACATAATTGTGGCCATGCCCGGCCGGGTTATTGCATTTGCCGAACAGTTTCCTGTTCATGCCGTTGGACAGGTCGTCACAATGCAGGCGATGCGCGGCCGAAAATTCGAATTGTTGGGTCAACTCTATCATTTGGTCGTTCTCGGATCGAATGGTAAATTTCAATTGGGGCGTTAATGCCAATGACTGCTCCACGATGATGGCGCTGGATCGCCAACGGGATTGGCAACGCCGGTAAATTTCGCCAAGCAGTTCATCGGCTGTACGTTCGCCACTAAAATTGGGAATGATCTCTTCGGTAATCACGCCGCGCATCAGGTCATCGAGCTCTTTGATATTGCACAGGTAACCGGTTTGTTTGTCCACTTCGCCGGCAACGGTGCAGCTCAAAACAAAGTGCGGAGCGACCGTCAAAGTGGCCGGCCAGCCGGACCACGAATTCGTGATTCGAGCATCGTAATTGGTAACGAGTGCAAATCGGATTTCGCGCGACAGTCGAATCATGTCTGATTGGTCATATTGTAAGGTTTGCCGGATTCGAAATTTTCCGGTTCGTGAACACAGGCCCATACCTGGGCGGCAACCTCTTCGGGGCTGACGCATTGTTCGGACGGAAAATCCGGAAACAATCCTCGCAGTAAAGGAGTTTCGACGGCACCCGCCCGAATCGAATAGACCCGGATCGCGTCTGGTTCTCCATCGCGGGCCAGTGCCAGAGTCATCAAATCGAGCCAGGCTTTCGATGCCCCGTAAACGCTGAAACCAGGAAACGGATCGATCGCCGCCAACGAAGAAATATTGACGATTACCCCCCTGCCCTGCCCTTTCATTTGCCGCCAGACGACTTGGGTCAGGTAGAAAATGCTGCGAATATTGATGTTGATCGCCTGTTCGAACGTTGAGGCGTCCATTGCTTCGAATGGAGCCAGCGGTGCGGCAGCTGCGTTGTTGACCAATACATCGACTCGCCCCAATTTTGAAATCGCGGTTTCGGCAAA
>JBGSXT010000907.1:0-2382 GCA_041751295.1 Mariniblastus sp. | reverse complement strand
GGGAAGATTCCGAATACACGGTGGGTCACCACCTGATTACGCGGATGCGAATGTTTGCCGCCAAACGGGAAATCGTGGTGTGGAGCACTTGGGGACTGATCATCGCACTCAACTCAGTGGTGGTGCTGTGGGCCGGAGGATATTGGTACATCCGGGGCCAGGCAACCATCGGCGATATCGGTGCTTTTCAGGTTTACGTGCTGTATCTGCTGAATCCGGTCTGGCAGATCGTTGAATCCCTGACGGAATTACAACGTTCCCTGGCGGCCACGGAACGGGTTTTCGAAGTACTCGAATTGCCGATCGACAAGCCCGACGATCCGGATGCGATTGAATGTGAGGGTCGCGTTTATGAAATTCGATTTGAAAATGTTGCCTTTGCCTATAACGAAGGGACCAATGTATTGAGCAATATTAACTTAAGCGTTCGGGGAGGGAGTGTCGTGGCCCTCGTCGGCAGAAGTGGTGCTGGCAAAACAACGCTGACCGATCTGGTCGCCCGTTTTTACGACCCGACGGCTGGGCGCATTACTCTGAATGGAACGGACCTGCGAAAATTCCGCCTGGATTCCTATCGCAGCCTGTTGGGTGTCGTGCAACAGGAAGTCTTTTTGTTCGACGGCACGGTTTTCGACAACATCGCCTACGCCAATCGGGAGGCCACGATTCAGCAGGTGGTTGAAGCGGCGACGCTTGCCAACGCGCACGAATTTATTATTGAATTGGCGGACGGCTATGAGTCCCTGATTGGCGAACGGGGAGTCAAGCTTTCCGGTGGACAACGGCAGCGCCTTTCGATTGCCCGCGCGCTATTAGCCGATCCCCAAATTCTGATTCTGGACGAAGCGACAAGCAATCTCGATACCGAAAGCGAACAATTGATCCAACGTTCAATGACGGAATTGTTGAAAGACCGCACGACATTTGTGATTGCCCACCGGCTGTCCACCATCACTCATGCCGACATCATCGTCGTGATGGAGGAAGGGCGGATCATCGAAACCGGAACTCATGACGAACTGATCCAGCAAAACGGAACCTACTCTGAAATGATCCACCGCCAAATCGAATCGATGAACGTTGTCTGACAATCATATCTTTGCTTTGGGAAAACGGGGTCAATAACCCCAACGGGTTGGTCCTCTAAAATCGGTTCTCGACCCCCTTTCCGGGACTTTCCGGGATGGAAATGTCCAGCATTTCGCTTGCCGCCAGCGGTGTGGCAACGATGTTCGCGCAGGAATACGGAATCAGGGCGGTGCCGCCGGTTTGTAGGCGCAGCGTTTCCCGACCGGCCGAAATGGCAACGCTGCCTTGGGTGACGGCTAGCATTCGAACCTGTGGTCCGTTCATGGTTACAGGCTGTGAGAGCGTCCATTTTCGCATTTCGAAATGGTCATTGGCAACCAGCAAGCTGGCACCATCACCGTCCCTTGACATCGGCATGACTGGATTCACGGGTCCACGTTCGAAGTCGATAGCTGCCAGGCTCTGTTCGATATGCAAGTCGCGCGGCCTGCCATTGGTATCGACCCGGTTCCAATCGAAGACCCGGAACGTGGTATCACTGGCCTGTTGAATTTCAGCGATCAGCAATCCGGCACCAATCGCGTGCAATGTTCCAGCCCGAATCTGCACGCAATCCCCCTGTTTCGGTTCAAAGCTGTGCAACAGTTCTTCCGTCGTGCCATCCCCGATGCCAGCCAGCAAATCCTGTCGGGTAACCCCGGATTTCAACCCCGCAAAAATTTTCGACCCCGGATCAGAGTGCATGACATACCAGGCTTCGTTTTTGCCAAGGTCGGGTGGCTCAAGAGTGGCAGCCATGGCGTCATCGGGATGCACCTGAACCGACAGATTCTGATTGGCGTCGAGGAATTTCAGCAACAGCGGAAAACGGCCTCGCAACTGGTCGGGCCGCGAAGAGTTGGTGATCCGTTCCAGAATATCCGGTCCGAGCAATTCCCTGCCGGATTCGTGGACCAGTTGAGAAAGTGTTTTGCCCGTCCAGAGACCGTTTTGAACGACACTCTGGTCTTTGGCATGATCAACGATCTCCCAGGATTCAGCGCAGGTTTCGCTGCCGGTGGGTTTGCCCAGCATGTTCGCCAAGCGAATGCCACCCCAGAGATAGCGTCGAAACAGCGGTTGAAATTTCAACGGATACACGAATTTCCGGCTCCGGCCTGTGATTTGTATTTAAACGAACGAATTCAAGAATACGAAATCACGCGAATGAATGTCAGTGCCGATCATAAGGGTTTTGGCCCAACATTCCGACGCCCATTCGTGGACTCGACTACCGCAAACCTGGTCGCCGATTCAAAATGGCAGAATCCCCTTCAACGCAACGGAGATACAGGATTTTATGCCCATCATGCC
>JBGSXT010000906.1:0-14820 GCA_041751295.1 Mariniblastus sp. | reverse complement strand
GCTCGCCCCCAGGGTTTCGGCAACTCCCGATTTTTCATCAACCCGTTCCAGGCGTCGAATTTTGTGCAGACGACGATCAGCGGTTTTTCGGTCCGTTCTTTCAGGCCCAAGTTGCTGTTGCGACGGATTCGATTCACCATTTCGTTAAGGACCGTGTCCTGCCTCGCGGTAACCGGTGTTTCCGTTACCTGGAAGTCCTCTGATTTGCCAGCAAGGGCTTGGCGTGCGCGAGGGTCCTGGGTCAGGTCGAAACAAAATAGCCACGATTCGGCCAAACCCAGGTGCCGGGTCACAGGTGCCGAAACGGAATCGGCTCCCGGCAAAAACGACTCGCCCGCATTGTCATAGACACAAACCAGGCGGGAGTGATTCGTTCGGTTTGATTCCTTGGCATGTCCGTCTGTCGGAACCAAGTCGAAATAAAACGGCTTGGGGAAAATGACTGTTTGATTATCGAATTCAACCGTTGAATACCAATCGCCAACGACGTCCGTTTTGGCCAATTTGACCAGCCGGCAGGCTTCTGAATTGAAGAACAACTGTTCTTCATAGTCATTCAGAATTCTGTTGCACTCGCCGTCCGAATCCGAAAAACTTACCAGGAATTCGCGCGGCAGGTTCTTTCGCAATTGCCAACTCATGGAGGTCAGGAAAAACGACTTTCCGCACGACGGAGTCCCGGCGATTGACACAAAAAACGGCTTATAGACCAACACGGATCGCGGAATTCTCAAGTGGCAATTCGGACAAGCCACGTCCTGGCAGCTCAGCCCGCGGACGTCGATTGCATTCCCGGCGATGTCAAATCGTGTCGGCAGGAAACGTTGTTGCGCATCTGGACCGAGTCGAATGTCGCCGACCAGCGAATCATGGGCAGTGACCCATTTGACGGATTCAACGGAGAAGGAGGACCAGCAATTGGGGCAAATGGTTTGCGATCGGAGTTCAGTGGAAACGGCTTTGATCGACATCTTCGGTCTCTAAATTTTTCGGAAACGACCTGCCTGGCGCGGCCGGAGGTCCGCGTTGGTTTTTGACGAGTCCGCTTGGGTACAGCTGCATCACGTCAGGATGATTTGACCAGGAAAACGTGTCCAAACATCGCGATCAAATGGATCGCGATCTTCGACCGTCCTGGAGAGTCGCCCCAATATAATTGTCTATCGCCGAAACTTCAATCTTTCACGATGTCCCAATTAGAGGACTGGAATCGGCTGTCTTCGACAAATCTGCCCGCATCCTGGCAACGCAAACCCAACATTATTTGATGTCTTCGACGCCGTCAGCGTTTTGGAGCTTGAGAATAGTCTGTACCAGGATTGCGGCGAGAGCTGCAGCCGCAGGTAGCTGCGGGTGAAGCCGGGGAACACGGCGTAACCCGCAGAAACGGGTTCCACGATTCGCCCAAGCCGCGAAGCGCCGAACGAATGCACCATTAATGGCATGCGCGATTTCCCTGACCGATTGACTCGATGGATCATGGCTCGACGGGGCAAGACCTGCCGCGGCCTTGCCCGTCGCATCTTCACAGCCTTACTTTCCAACTTGCTGCGGTTACACCTTTCAACCGGCTGCGATCTTGACGGGCCTGGCCTTCGCCTCCACGGGGCTTGTCCAATTCGAGCGCTGATCAACCTGAGGCCAATGGATTACTGCCAAGAAAGACGAAAAGAGGACGAATATCTGTCGAATTCGCAATGCCAACAGGCCCGGCAATTGTTGTAACGGCCACTCGCTTGGATGATAATTGATTGAGCTGGCAATTCGATGGATGCGTGTTTTCTACGACACACTGACCAGTCGGGGGGTGTTTGATGTTCTATATGTTTCTCGTTTGTGCGGTTTTGGGTGGCACCATATTTGGAATTCAGTTTCTGATGACCGTATTCGGGTTTGGGCTGGATGATCTCGACGTTCCGCACGATTTACAGGGAGATACGTTTGATCATGGTCACGTCGCCGATCACGGGTCAACCTGGTTGTTTGGGGTCATATCGTTTCGCACATTAACCGCTGCGCTGACTTTTTTTGGCCTGGCCGGACTGGGGGCGATGGAATCGGACCAGGGACTCGGCGTGACTTTACTCGTGGCCTTGATCGCTGCATTGGCGGCAATGGTCGGCGTGCATTTAATGATGCAAACCCTGTTTCGACTAAAACATGAAGGGAGCATCGGGATTGAACAATCGGTGGGTCGGCGAGGAACCGCTTATATCCCGATTCCGGCACACAAAGCAGGCTCCGGAAAAATCCAGATGAAGTTGCACAATTGCTTGAAGGAATACCAGGCCATGACGGACGAACCGTCTGAAATTCCCACAGGCACACCGATCGAAGTCGTTGACATCATCAGCCCAAATACAGTCGAAGTGCGGACTGCCCGTAAGCCATACAAGGACTTGGCGGCAGCAGCCGACACGAAACCGGTATAATTTTACTTGCACGCCGCCAAATACAACCTACCTTTTATCAATTGCAACAATCATCCTCATTATGACGACCGCCGCCAAAAACAAGGCTTTGTCTCGAAAGGGGTCTGACCCTTTTGAGACAAAGCCGAAACGGAGAGCCTGATGACCATCACCACAATCATTGCTCAAATCCCGGGAGGGATGGGCACCATCATCGGCGCGGCCGCCGTTTTGGCCGGGCTGTTCATTTTCGGATTCCTGGTGCTGCTGGCCAGGCAGAACAAGCGCTGCCCAAGTAACCGCGTGCTGGTCATTTTTGGCCGCGCGGGCACCGAAGGACGCGCTGCCAAGACAGTGCATGGTGGCGCTTCATTCGTTGTGCCGTTGTTGCAAGACTACGCCTTTCTAAGCCTGGAACCAATCCAGATCGAGATTCCCCTCCGCGGTGCCCTGTCGTCTGAGAATATTCGGGTCAATGTGCCCAGCGTTTTTACGGTGGCCGTGGGCACTGAGCAGGATGTGATGCATCAGGCTGCCATCCGATTGTTGGGATTGACAGTCGCCGAAATCCGCAAGCAGGCCGAAGAAATCATCTTCGGTATTCTCAGGCAGGTGATTGCCGGGATGGGAATCGAAGAAATAAATCGGGACCGCGATAAATTCCTGGACCGGATTCAAAGCCACCTGGAACCGGAACTCAACAAAATCGGCTTGCAACTGATCAACGTCAATATCACCGACATCACAGACGAATCCGGTTATATCGATGCGATTGGGCAGAAGGCTGCATCGGAAGCGATCCAAAAGGCCCGTGGCGATGTGGCAGACAATCTGAAAATGGGTGAAGTCCGGGTCGCCTCGGCCGATCGCGACAAGGCCATTCAGGTCGCCGGTGCTCAAAAGGAAAAATTGATTGGCACGCGTGAGGCTGAGCGGGATCAGGCTGTGCGCGTCGCCGAAATGGTCAAGGAACAGACCATCGGTGAAAAAGCGGCAGCGTTCCAACAGGAATCACTGGTCCGCGACGCCGAACGGATCATGCGGATCAAAGTCGCCGATGCGGATGCCACAGCGATTGAAGGTGAAAACCTGGCCAATGCCAAAATTGCCCAATCCAAAGCCGAATTGGCTGTGAAACAGGCGGACGCCTATCAGTTGGGTGAAAGTCGCAAAAAGGAAGCGGAAGCAGCGGTACTGGTCGTCCAAAACCTGGCGATGGCCAAGGCGGCTTTAGCGGATGCACAACGTGTTGAAGCCGAACAACGGGCAGCATTGGAAGCGCCTGCCAAAGCGGAAAAAGCAAAAAAGATTGTCGAAGCCGAAGCGGAAGCGGAACGGAAACGGATCGATGCCCGGGGCGAGGCGGACGCCATCTTTGCCAAACTGGACGCCGAAGCGCGCGGACAATTTGAGATCCTCTCCAAAAAAGGGGAAGGCTTGCAATGCATTGTCGATGCCTGCGGTGGAGCCAATCAAGCCTTCCAGTTGTTGATGCTCGAACACCTTGATAATCTGGCCGAAGCATCGTCGCGGGCGATCTCGAATATCAAGTTTGACAAGATCGTCGTCTGGGAAAATGGCGGCAACAACGGCCGTTCCAACACCGCCGATTTCATCAGTGGATTGGCCAAGACACTCCCCCCAATGATGCAAGTCATGAAAGATATCGGTGGAGTCGAATTGCCCGAATCACTGATCAAGTTCAGCGGCGACGGCTCGGAGAATAACGGTGCTGCGGCCCAGCAGCCGACGAATGCAACAACTACGGCAGGCGCTGGCAGTAAACGACGCACGCCTGCAAAACCGGATTCGACCAATGCCCGCGAGTGAGACAAGTTGTTTAAGGGAAAACAGGTGGTGAGGCACTGAAATGGAGCTGGACATCTTTCAAACACACAGCGAATGACACTTTACGAACGCGGTTTTCTGGCGTCGCCGGGTGCATAGATTTTCGGTTGGACAGACCTCCACAAAGGCAGGTAACATGACAAAGTAAACCATTGTCGTTGTGGGAGATCGCAAGTGTTTCGAGTCACCATTCGCAGATTATTCATCACGACAACGTTGGCAGCCTTATTTCTTGCGTGGCACTCACACAAAGTCAACCAACCAGTGGAATACAGTGACGTCAAAGCATTTGTCAGTGACTTTACGAATACAACGACAACGCAGCGGGCATCCGACCTAGAACTTATTGACGAACTGCTAAAGAGCCCCTGCTGGTTTTTGCGAATTTTTGAACGCTAGTTTTTTTCAGGTTTGCGTTTAGGGTCAGTGCCCATATCTGTGGTTCATGCGTGCAGCAGGAGGTCAGTGGTCAGTTGATCGGATCGACGCTGTAGATTCTGCCGCGGGGAGCCAAGCCGGAAATGTCGATGGGTGCTGTTAATTGGAAGGCACCTACGTTTCCCGATGTGTCGCGGGCTTCAATTCGCAGATAGATTTGTTCGGGAACCTGGCTCGGTACCTTCCATGCGTAGCTGCCGGTATTGC
Source organism: Mariniblastus sp. (assembly GCA_041751295.1). Classification (GTDB taxonomy): domain Bacteria; phylum Planctomycetota; class Planctomycetia; order Pirellulales; family Pirellulaceae; genus Mariniblastus. The sequence continues at coordinate 9,916 of JBGSXT010000906.1, read as the reverse complement.
GCAGACCGGATTCGATCTTTGTCCAGGGGCCGGTTGGATCGGGACTGTAGGCCAGCATGATCGGACGCAGAGCCAGATATTGATCATCGGCGTTGAATTGAATGATCAACTTGCCGACGTCGGGTCCGCTGCCGAATGGAGCGGATGTGATGGCGACTTGCGGCACGGTTAAATCGACTTGGACCATGACATCCGGCGGATCGCCACTGACGGGCGCTTTTCCAATCAAGCCGTCGCGGGAATTGATGACGACTCGAAAACCGTAAGTCCCTTCCGCTTTCACTTCCACGGGAAAGGGACTGGTGTTATCGGTATCTGTCGCCCATGACCGCCAAGTGCGTCCCGCGTCTTCCGTCGCCCACAGGATCACGAGACCGACGCCCGACGGATCGATCGCCCGAATGTCGTAATTCAAATTGAATCGGCGCGTGTTCACGTTCAATTGGGGCACAGCACCAGCGTTACTGACATTCGGAGAACGCGGGGGATTGGCTGGAGGTGCATTGACAGCGCTGGAAATCTGAGGCATTGAATTCTGATTGTTGATTTGCTGTGGCAGTACGAACGGAGAGTCATTCTGGAATTGCGGTATCTGTGGGACGCGCTCCACCGAGGTTGGCGATGGCACGTCCGCAGACAACGGCACATCGGTCCGTTGCACGGTTCCTCGACCGACGGCGGTCGATTCGCTGACGACAAAATTGCCCTGCTCACTGGCCGACGAATCGGATTCCGACGGGCTGTTTACCGCCATTTGATCGAGATTCGGTTTCCGGTTGACCACCGGCACATTCTGAAACCGTTGCTGCAGCGCCACGGACTCGGATTGCCCCCCGGCGGAAGGGAACTGATTGTTGATCAGTGTTGAAGCATCCTTCGCATCATTGCGCCCCGTCCACTGGTTGATTTTGCTTTCCCAGGGAATGGTGACAGGATCGGATTCCAGCCTGCTGTTGTTCGGGGGAATTGCTGCTGCCGCGTTCTGCGCGTTTCGGATTTGTGTATCGGGTTGGGGAGGCGCAACAAGTTCGCGTTGTGATCCAACCTGTTTCGTCGGCACACCCCTGCCCTGCCCCGGCAATTGCATCGCCTGTTTATTATTCACGGGTGGATGAGGAGTAAGCTGTGAATTGGCGGTTGGGATGTCGGCAGGCTGGCAGATTCCGTTGTGGCAAACCCCTTCCTTGTTCAGGACGTCCGCATTTTTCCCAGCAATTCTTCCAGCATCTGCCGAAACATTTGCTGGCGTATCGAACAGTTTTCGTTGGGTGGTTGTCGAACCAGATTGTTTTCGTTCGAGTGAGACTGGGCGAACCGTGGTTGTTCGAACGGCCGAAACGCTGTTGCCGGCAGCATCGGCCAGTTCCAATCGGACTTCCAGATTGGGGGCAGATTTTTGTGGCCAAAACGCCAGTTCATCAGCCCATGAATTTTGGACGAGGCTGGGGTTTGCCGCTCGAAACGCGACGTCACTCCAGTTTTCTGCTGATTCGCTGGCACCCGTTTCGCGAAGGGAAATTTTCAAAGTGGCGGGATCGATATTGACATCCGTGACCTTCCACCCGGCAACGATTCTGCCAGCCGCATCCGAATCAACACGAAAGTCGAGTGTCGGCTTTACCGTGTCAACGATCACACGCAGTTCGGGTCGCACAACGTTTCCAGGCGGAATCAGTTGACGGTTCCTGTCGAGTGTTTTCAGCGCAAACCAATACTCTCCATCCCCATCACTTTTGAAATTGAATTCCTTGTCCGTGATGTTCCTGCGATCGTGAAATTTCCACGACTGGCCCCGATCGCTGGAAACGTACAGTTGCACTTCGATGTAGGAACCGTTGGGGTCGTCAATTTTGAACGGGATGCTAAAGCCGGTAAATCGAGTTGCCAGACTTTTTGCAGCGGTGTCTGTTGACGGTGTCTGTTGTTTGCCGATGCAATGGCTGGACAATAACATGACTCCCATCGCGAAGGCGAATCGAGTAAACGAGTGGCGGCTTGTAAATTTCTGCTGGAACATCTGCGTCTGAATTCACGAACGGGAAATCGCCGCTGTTGCTGGCCGCTTTGATCAACGCGTCCTGCTGGAATTCGGCGATTCGACATCTCTTCACTTCTTCAATCGGCCTGATGAAGTGTCAGACTTGGCGAACCCGCGATGGTAGGTACTAGGTCCCAAATCCTGTTTGAACGATTTCAGCCGCGATTCCGGCTGTTAACGGTTTTTCCGCAGTTGTGCTGTCTGCTGCTTGAACAATTTGGCAGGATTTTTTTGTTTGATTTCCTGAACTTTGCGTCAGCAGGGAGCGTATTGTTGCTGAATTCCTGCTTCAATTTTCCCAGGCCACGACAGCCGGCGATCAATATTTGATCGTTTTCGCAGGGATTGTGCTGGTCAGGCTGGTCCCATTTTCTTCATCGGTTATTCGTGAAGTACACGAATTGCCCAAATGAAAATGCGGTGGCTGCGTCCCGTAATTTTCGGCCTAAACGCCAAATTCAGATTGGGATATAATTCATGCAGTCACGAAACAGTCGTGACTATATTGATGTCAGGCATGACGACGATTCCCGCACGGTGATGAGATCAGTGAGCGATTTTTGGACCGAGATGCAGGAAATTCCTGAAGCTCGGTGGATTTTTTTTGGAACACTGTTGGTATTTGCAATTCTGGTTGCAATTTATGTTTCCTTTTATTTCCGAAACCTGGCGATTGGAGAGAGCGATAACAGCGACGCAGATATGTTGTCCAGTTTCCGCGAATTGCGCGATGGGGGCCAACTAGCCGAATTCGAGTATTCGAAACTGAAGCGGGTGATTCCTGTCGATGGGAGTTCCCGTTCGCTGACAAACGGCCTGAGTTGCGATGTGTTGCAACCGAGCAACCCTGACAAACCGTTTTTGACACTTGCAGAAGCTGAATCGAAAAAGAGGGAAGCGGAACTGGCAATTGACCCGGAAGACAACCAGGCGGACCATTGCGACTGAGGCATTTTTCGTGCCAGGAACTGGTCCTGACGGCTGCGAACGAAATGGCGGTCGTCGGGGAACTGATGGGATTCGCGATGGCACCAGCATGCTATCGGTATTTGAAGTAATGACAGCATAAATGCTGAAAACACTAACTGTTCGAAGTTGCGGGCAAGGATGCACCTTTGTGTTTGACGGTTCGTTATCGACAGACAATGATTCGAACGAAACAGCCGTGTCACCATCGGCTGTGAGAAGCTATCAGGAGTTATTATGCCCGCAGGCACAGATACTTCCGGCGGCCGCCGTAGCGGCGGCTCGAAGAAGAACGCTCATTGTTCGTTTTGTCGTAAAAACTACCGCGATACTGGTCCGCTCGTTGAGGGGCCGGGTGATGTTTACATGTGTGGAGAGTGTATCGAGCTGTGTCAAAGCATTCTCGAACAGGAACAGCGTCGTCGGGGTCCGACGAAGCAGCTGTTCAACAAGATTCCCACGCCGCGCGAAATCGTCGGACGCATCGACGAATATGTAATCGGCCAATACACAGCCAAGAAAGTTCTGGCCGTCGCCGTTCACAACCACTACAAACGACTGTCACTGGACTGGGAGGGTGGTGATGTTGAAATCGACAAGTCCAACATTCTGCTGGTAGGTCCCACCGGATCGGGCAAAACGCTGCTGGCTCGGACGCTGGCCCGGATTCTGAACGTTCCGTTCGCGATTGGAGATGCCACAACGCTGACTGAAGCCGGCTATGTGGGCGAAGACGTCGAAAATCTACTGCTGAAATTGTTGCACGCTGCCGACTTCGATATCGAATCCGCTCAGCGTGGTGTCGTCTACATCGACGAAATCGACAAGATTGGCAAGACCAGCAACAACGTTTCGATTACGCGAGATGTATCTGGCGAGGGTGTGCAACAGGCATTGCTCAAAATGCTGGAAGGAACCGTAGCAAATGTGCCGCCTCAGGGTGGCCGGAAACATCCGGAGCAGCAATATATCCAGATCGATACCCGCGAGATTCTATTTATCTGTGGTGGAACGTTCACCGGCATCGACGACATCATTCGTCGTCGACTTGGCAAGCGGACCATTGGGTTTGGACAGCAGGCCGGTTTTAAAGAGGAGGGTGACCTGGATCAGATTCTGCCTCAAATAACCAGTGACGATATCCTGGAATTCGGTCTGATTCCGGAACTGGTAGGGCGGCTGCCTGTCATTTCACCGCTTGGTCCGCTGACTGAGGACGCACTGGTGCGAGTTCTGACCGAACCGAAGAACGCCTTGGTGCGACAATTCCAAAGTCTGTTCCAGATGGAAAATTGCGAATTGACCTTCACCGAAAAAGCCCTGCGGACTATCGCGCTCAAAGCGAAGGACAAAGGGACGGGGGCCAGAGGACTGCGTTCGATCGTCGAACAGGTCATGCTCGACATCATGTTCGATCTGCCGGAGCAAACCAAAGGAACCAAAATCTGCATCGACGAAGAGACGGTAAATGGGGCGTACAATAATTCGGAGCCGTTTTCGCTGCCGGAAGCCAAGAGCGCCTGATCCAGTGATCGACTGATACTTGAGAAGGTTGCCAATTGAACGAAACGATCGTCAGCGTTACGCATACCCTGCTGGATTTTCAGCAGGGTTTTTTCGTCGACCTGAGGTGTTCTGCACGGCGGCAGCCCGGCGGCTATCGCTATTGCCATTGTGTCGCACCGTCATTCCGACAATACTTTGGCCTTCGATTTTAAGTATGGGTGCAGGAACAGGATTCGAACATGACTCAATCGGTTTGCCCCTTGGAATCGGCAGTTGGCGCTGCCAGGAAAATCACAAAGAGTGACGCCAAGGCCTGTCTGGCTGGACTGAAAAAGCCACTCGATCTTGAATCGGAAAAGAAGCGATTACCCGACATTCGCGATGGGTTTTTCTGGAATTGCATCGAACGCTGCCATTCAAATACGCTGTTGAGCAGTGAAAAGCTGTTCAATTTGTTTCAAGCAACGGAATACCTGGTGCATCGAAAGATTGCTGGCGATCTGGTCGAGTGCGGGGTTTTTTTGGGAGGTGCCGCCATGCTGATGGCAATCCGGTTGAAACAGCTTGGCGATCTGACTCGAACCATCTGGCTGTACGATACCTTCGCGGGTTTTACCGGGCAGGTCACCGGCGATGACATCAATCTGAAGGGCGTGAAAATCGGAAATAGCATCTTCAACAATTTTTTGCAGACAACAAAAGACAACGTCACGCGAGCTGGGTATCCCATGGAAAATATTGTCTTCGTCGAAGGGGATGTTTGCGAAACGGTGCCCGCGAATTCAGCTGCCGAAATCGGACTGCTGCGGCTGGATACGGACACCTACACATCCACCCTTGCCGAACTGGAGCATTTGTATCCGAAACTGGTGACGGGCGGGGTACTGATCATCGATGATTACGGCTACAGTTTGGGAGTTCGTAAAGCAGTCGATGAATATTTTTCAAGCCACAGGCCGGCCTTGTTTTTTCAGCGACCCGACTATTCGTCCAGAACCGCGATCAAACTGTAACGTCACCGTTAATATCCGAGCCCAGACCCCGGCGCACCGATCGATCGTTTAACCCGATTACGGACAAGCCGGCGAAGATCAGCACAATTCCGGTTACGACAATCGAAGTGGTCAGGTCGTACCGCTGGATCAGCAATTCTGCCGTGCCCGGACCCAGAGCCGCAATGGTCCATGCGCCGCCCAACAACAGACCGGAAGCCAACCGAGTGTGTCCGGGCATCAACCGTTGCCCGACGCTGATCGTAATCGGAGTCATGGCAGCAAACCCGACTCCACCAAAAAAACAGGCAATGTAGCCCATCGCGCCCGGGGGGACAAAAGCAATCAACATGATGAACGGGGCGAAAAGAATGGGCGTCCAAATCAGAGCCAGCTTTTCTTTGCCACCTGGAATCACGGCACCAGCCAACAATCCACCCAGTCCCTGACCAACAAACATCCAGGCGTTCGCGACACCGGCAATCGGCGCCGAATAATCGGCAACTCGGTCCAAACTCCACTGCGGATTCCATTCGGCGACATGCTGCTCAACCCATCGAACGATCAAATAGATGATGGCCATGTTGACAAAGAACCGGAACACCGCCGATGCATATAGCAGTCCAATTGAAAACCAGTCGTAATCACGAAATGGAATTGCGGGCTGACCACGATCCGGATTGGAATGCGAGCCGGGCCTGTTGATGTTCGCCTGCAGGAAGATGGCCATTGCAATTCCCGGTACGATCAGCCAGGCGAGGTTGCGGAGGTTGCCATCGCCAGTGGTCAGAACCGGGCCCAAAAGCGCCCCCGTAAAAAAACCGGCCATTCCGAACACGAAAAACAGGCTGATGGCAAAGCTGCGGTCATTGCCCGCAATCGCGCCGATTCTGGCAGTGGCGATCGGGTGGAACATGCCGACACCGATCATTCCGATCGCATAGACCGCAAACAGGATGCTGGCATTGAACGAAAAACCGACCAATCCAATACCCAATGCCGCCAACAGGATTCCGAGTGCTCCATAAATCCGAGTCCCCGTCAAATCGCTGATCCAGGCAAACAACGGTTGTGACAATCCGCTGAAGATCGCCCCGATTCCCAACAACAACGCGGCCCCTGCCGGTTGCATGTTGAAGTCCTGTTGCACAACCCCAATCAACGGCGGTATGACTGACGAATAGGTATCAACGACATAATGGCCAATCAGGATCGCAATCACCGGGCCGGTATAGAGCCAACGCGACCGGATCATCTGGTTGCCTCAAAGCAAAAATTGTCATATACCGGACGCTACAGAACTGCACAGGGAGAAATGGTATGGATTCGATTGACATTCTGCAACTGATCACAAGGTGGCTGCACATTCTGGCCGCCATTGCGTTGGCAGGCGGAACATTTTTTCTGCGGTTTTCATACTTGCCAGCCAAGGCCACGATTCCGGTAGACAGTTCATTTCAGGAATCCATTCGAAAAAACTGGGCGCGACTGGTCATGTTGTCAATTTTGTTTCTACTGGCGAGCGGGTTATACAACTCGGCCGTGAAAGCAATTGACTATCAGCTGGACGGCCTTTACCTGGCGCTGCTGACAATCAAGATTGTGCTTGGGTTGGCTGTATTTTTCCTGGTCAGTGTTCTCTCGGGCCGCAGCAGGTTGGCCCGGCGATTCCGCGATTCGGAACTGAAGTGGTACAACGTCACCTGTGTGCTGATGCTGGCGATTGTCTGTATTGCCGGTTATATGAAACTGAGTCCCCAACAAGAAAAAGTCCGAAAACAGGACGCGGATCAGGTTGCCACAGTCGATTTTCTGGAACGGCAGGGCCGACAATTTTTTGACAGGCCATGAGCGAGCAGTTTGCGATTCCCGGCTTCGACCAGCCAATGAGTTCGATGACCCACCTGGTTGGGGCGCTACTGTTTGTGGTCCTTTCGGTGTTCCTACTGCGTAGCGCCTGGAAAGATCGTGCACACTTCCTGAATGCGTTGCTGTTTGCATTCGCGGTGGTTTTTCTGCTGTCGATGAGCGGCGTCTATCACATGTTTCCCCGTTATGGACAGGCAGGCCAAGTCATGATCCGCCTGGACGTGGCGGCAATTTTTTTTCTGATCGTATCGACGTTTACGCCGATCCACGGCTTGCTGTTTTCCGGCTGGAGGAGATCGGGGATTTTGATCGCGCTGTGGTCGATTGCAGTGGCGGGAATCACGCTGCGGACGATTTTTTTTGACCGCGTTCCGATCCTGGTGGGTACATCCATTTTTCTGGCGATGGGCTGGATCGGCGGGCTATCCGTCGTTTTGTTGTGGCAGCGTTATCGATGGGCCGGTCTGATTCCGACGATTGCGGGCGGATTGATGTATACGATCGGTGCAGTTGGAGACGCATTTTCATGGCCCACAATCATTCCAGGCGTTTGGGGTTCACACGAAACGTTTCATCTGTTCGTGCTGGCTGGAATCGGTTTTCACTGGAATTTGATATCGAACATCGTCGACGGCAAACTAACGCCCTACCTGCCCGCCGTTGGATTGGAACTTGACAAATCGGAACAATATCGACATCCCCTGCCCCCCGCCGACGCATAGCGTGGCCAGTCCCAGACTGCCTTCCTCGCCCAGTTCAGCTAGCCGGTCGTGCAGCGTCATCACCAACCGAAGTCCACTGGCTCCTAGCGGATGACCGATGGCCAAAGCACCCCCCCAGTTGTTCACCCGTTCAATCGGAATTGCTAAATCGTCAATCGCCGCCAACACCTGAATCGCAAACGCTTCATTGATTTCGTACACCGCAATGTCGGCGGGACTCAGTCCGTTTCGTTCAAAGATCATGCGCGTCGCGGGGACTGGCCCCAGCCCCATGACTTCGGGAGCCACATGAGCGACCGTAACATCAACGATTTCCAGACCCGATTCGAAACCCGCCTGTTGCGCTTTCTCACGGGACAGCACCCAGCCGCAAGTGGCACCATCGGTGAGTGGCGACGACGTTGCAGCCGTGATCAGACCATCATCGCGAAAGACCGGTTTCAGACTGGCCATTTTTTCGCGATCGACCGGAACGCGAATCCCTTCGTCCCGATCGGCCTGTCCAGCCTGAATTTGTTTTGCATATTTGCCTTCTCGCCAGGCCTGATCGGCCAGTTCGTGGCTTCTGGCGGCAAACGCTTCCTGCGCGGTTCGATCGATCTGCGGATAGCGGCGGGCAACGTTTTCAGCTGTATCTCCGTTGGGAACATAGGTCGTCGGGCAGCCCTGTTTGATTCGGTCCGATTCCGAAAAATGGGCACCTCTCCTTGGAATCCGACTCATCGATTCCACACCGCCGACCAGATAACAATCGCCCCAGCCGGCATGGATTCGGGCCGCTGCGATGGCAACCGCTTCCAGACTACTGGCACACAATCGATTCACGGTACAGCCCGGCACCTCCAACCCGGCGCCCAGCGCAACAACACGGGCAATGTTGTATCCCTGTTCCCCTTCCGGATAGGCGCAGCCGACGATCAGGTCCTGAGGTTTGGGGAACGCTTGATCTGTCGGTTTGAATTGGGACGAAACCAGCAGCTCCACCAGGAGATCATCGGGCCGCGTCGAGGAATAAATTCCACTGAAAGCCTTCGTGAACGGTGTTCGGAAACCGCAGGCAAAAACCGGTCGCTTGGTTGCCATCCAGTAAAATCTTTAAAGGCAAAGTGTCGTCAATTTCAGGTTTTCAGCTCCCAGAAACAGAGAATCGCGAGACAACTCCGTCAACCCTGACCTGAGGACTTAAAACGCATACGATTCGCGGCAAGTTTCGGCCAGGAGCTATTGTCCCATCCCTACGCCGATAATTTCTATATCCCGTTCGCCTTCTTTCAAATCTGAAACCTTTGTTGTGGATAATTTCGAATCAACGTATTCGTTCGTTATTGGCTCAAGTGAATAAAATGCGATCGCACCCCCCTTGTAGGCAATATCGAGAACTGGCTTGCGATAAAACGGCAGTCCTCTCGCAAACCTGTATTGTTCGATTTCCAGACCCTTGTAAGTGAAAGTGCTGTTTGGTTTGCCAATTCTTTCGTGGACCATGTTTCTGTTTTCGTCATTCAGTTCCTTTGTGATTTCGTTCTCCATCAATTCAATCTTTTTCTGTGCCGATGGCATCAAGTGATACTTATCAACCAGGAATGCTGTCAAAACCAACAGCAATACCCCAAACAATATGAATTGACGAACACCGAATGAAGATTTTTTTTCCTGCTTGTTTTGTGACCCATTGTCGAGGTCATTGGATACTTTCATTTTTCATTACCTACTGAAGAATGTTAAAACGCATTGACAAAATTCTGTCACGGGCAAACAGCCCTTGTTATACCAGCAGCGATCCAATTTGTGAGCTTATCGCTGCTGGTATTTACGGCAGATGC
>JBGSXT010000905.1:0-3688 GCA_041751295.1 Mariniblastus sp. | reverse complement strand
CGCATTCCTCAACCGATGTCCATTGACTCGTGCCACGCTGCATAACATTCGTTCAATCAACTCGATGGCAGTCATTTCGAGGCTGACAAATAGTACCGGCTTGCCCGATTTCATCACGATATTCTCGGCGATGTTCATCGCAAACGCTGTTTTTCCCATACTTGGACGGGCCGCCAGGATGACCAGCTCCGAGGCATGCAATCCACCGGTCAACCGGTCGAGGTCCGTGAAGCCCGTTTCGACGGTTCCGACCAGAACTTCACCGCGAACACGGGCTTCCAAGCGATCCATCGCCACTTCCAACACTTCGGAGATTGCCAACAGATTTGATTGTTGGCGGCTTTCGCGAATGGCAAAAACTTTCTGTTCTGCCGCGTTCAGCATCTCGCCCGACTCACTGGTTGGATCGTAGGCGTCCGACAGAATCCCGGTACAAGTCGCAATCAGGTTTCGCATCGTGGCTTTTTCACGAACGATTTCCGCATAATAGACGGCGTGCGCCGCCGTTGGAACGGACGTGAATATTTCGACCAGCGCGGCGGTTCCCCCGACCAATTCGAAATCACCGTTGGCGACCAGCCGTTCGCGCAATAGTGTTAAATCGATTTTCCGGCCCGCATTGTGCATGGCCAGCATATGTCCGAACAACTTGGCATGGGCCGGGTCATAAAAGTCGTCGGTCCGTACGATATTCACGACGTTGTCACAGGCGTCCGGCATCAACATTAAACTGCCAAGCACGCCCGTTTCCGCTTCCAGGCTGAATGGCGGCTGGCGATCCAAGCCATTTTCATCGCCTTTTTTGCTCTGCGATTTTCTGTTTGGATATTTCCTGTCTGCCATTGTTCCCATCCTTTCCTTGAACCGGCACTCTCGCCATCCGTAATCAATCCTTAATCTCTATCCGTTGCCACCTTCGACGGTCGGAACCACCCAGACCTTAAGTTCAGATTCAACGTCCTGATGCAACCGGACTTTGACCGTGTACAAACCCAGTTCTTTCAAGACTCCTTCCAGGCGGATTTGATCGGCCGTAATCACAATTCCGTTTTGTTTCAGTGTGGATACGATTTCCGCAGCGCCAACACTGCCGTACAAATGGCCTTCGTCATTGGCATTGGCTTCGATGGTCACACTCTGTTTGGCGATCAAGTTAGCGAGGTCTTTGATGTCCTTAAGCCGTTCAATCTCGATGGCCTGCAACTTGGCCTTATGCTTTTCCACCATCCGTTTATGGTGCTCGGTAGCGATCGTAGCCAAGCCCTGGGGAAGCAGATAGTTGTTGGCGTAGCCTGGCTTAACTTCGATCACATCCCCCTGGTCACCCAAATGCGAAATCGATTGGATCAGCAATAGTTCGATTCCGCCATTGGGACCCTTGGGCAGCCGCTTCTTGCTGGAACCCGTTTTTTTCTGCTTCTTCATTTTTGTACTGGGCATCTTAAAATCCAATATTCGTTAGGCTTTGTCGTCAAATTAAAAAGGGACATCATCATCCGGCGGCACGGCGTTTCCCGATTGATCATCAGCAGCAACATCAGCCATTGCTGGTTGTGACTGCGATTTTTGAGAATGGGGTGTCTGTGATCCGCTACCACCACTTTTGCTGCCCAACATTTGCAACCGTTCGCCGACAATCTTGATTTTTGATCGCTTTTGACCGTCTTGCTCCCAGGTATCGTACTTCAAGCGACCTTCGATCAGCACCGGAGATCCCTTACTCAAATATTCGCCCGCGATTTCCGCAGTTCGCCCCCATAGCGTCACGTCAAAATAATTGACTTCATCGGTCCACTGTTCGTTTCGTTTAACTCGTTCGTTGACCGCCATTCCCATGTCCGTTACCGGAGTACCGGAGGGTGTGAATCGAAGTTCAATGTCTCGGGTCAGATTGCCGACCAAAATGACTCGGTTAAAACTTGCCATATCAATTTCTCACTTTGACCTGGGTTGGTGAATGGTTTGGAGCTGTTGACCGAATTCTGGCTCAATCCATTGACACGTCTGGTCCATTTATTCGACCGCTACAGACTCCGTTTCTTCAACATCAGCTTCCGTTTCCAACAATTCCACGTCCGCATGCTCCGTTTTTACCGGTTTGACCTCTGTCGTCGCCAAGGCCGGCCGGAAATCATTGGCGGCTGCCACGAGCGTATCGACCAGCCGGGGATCGATCGTAATCACCAGATGTCTCAGGATGGTTTCATTCAGTTTGCAGGCCCGATTGAATTTGGGGAGCACATCGCCATCGAGTCGAACGTACGACAACCAATAGACACCCTTGCGTTGGCCGTTGATGGGGTAGGCCAGTTTCTGTTCGTTCCACATTCGGCTGGCCAGCAACTCTCCACCGACCAAATCAACGATATCCTTGACGCTATTGCCCACGTTTCCAGGATTTCTGGCGTAGGCGTTCGCGTTGAAAATAAACATGCTTTCGTAAACTTTTTCTGCCACAATCGGTTCCTTTAGTTTTCTGATTCCCGTTCGCTGTCACTGTTGGCATTTGCAACTTTGGAATGATCCCCATTGAACCGGTTCATTGCCAGTTGCATCCCACTGCCAATCCAAACTTCCGCAGCATCGGCACTGCGCATAATTGCCTGATCAATCAATGTTCGATCCGATTCATCAAATCGGCCAATCACGTAATTGGCCGGGTCCCACTCCGGAGGAGGCTGGCCGATACCCAACCGCAATCGCCCGAAATTCCCGGAACCCAGTCGCTGGATAATATCATCCAAACCATTCTGGCCACCCGCTGATCCACTGGGACGCAATCGAATTCGGCCCAATGCCAAGTTGAAATCATCGCAAATGATCAGCAGATCGTCGAGTTCCAATTTGTAGAAATCGACTGCTGCCCGAACACATTGCCCACTCAAATTCATGAACGTGAGCGGACAAACAAATACCGTTTTCTCGTTACTTATTATGGTTTCGGCGATTTCACCGCTAAATTTTGATTTGGGTCGGCCCGTCGGATGACGTCGCGCCAGTTCGGCAATCACATCGAAGCCAACGTTATGCCGCGAGCCCACATACTTTGACCCGGGATTGCCGAGCCCAACAACCATCTTCATGCCAGATTCCGGCATTCTTCGGCGTTGTCATTTCCAACCCCGAACATCAATCATCACCTTCGTTATCATCTCCGCCTGCACGACCGATGACTTCTGGTTCAGCAGCCAATTCCAGGCCGCCACCTTCCACGTCGTCCTTGAGGACAATTTCAACGCATTGGACAACAATTTCATCCGGATCAGTGACCAGTTTAACTCCGGCGGGCAATCGAATATCGGCTGCGGTGCGGGTGCCGTTGAGCTCCAGATCATTGATCTTTAATTCCAGCTTGTCCGGCACCACCGATGCCATACATTCCACTTCGACTTCATGCAACACATGTTTGAGCGTGCCTCCGATCCGAGTGCCCGGCGCGACACCGACCAATTCAAGGTGCAGGCTCACTTGCACCACTTCGGACGCGTTGACGCGAGTCAAATCGACATGCAACACGTCGATACCAAATGCATCCCATTGAACTTTCTTGATCATCGCGCTCTCGTTGCAACCCCCTTTGAGTTCCACGATCTGGCTGCCGTGTCGAATCACCGAATCGATGTCTCGGGTCGGTATGGACAGATTGACGCTTTCGCCTCGGCGATAAAGCACGGCGGGAGTCATTCCC
>JBGSXT010000904.1:0-2568 GCA_041751295.1 Mariniblastus sp. | reverse complement strand
TGGCAAGCTGGCTGATACTGCCATTTGCCCTGATCGCGTTCGTTCCTGGTATCGCATCGGCACAATCGCCGACCGAACGTGCTGAGTTGCCGATCAAAGATCCCGCGTTCAATGGCAAGATCGGCAAAACCTTTGAAGATTCGACGCAGGATTTTCCGCAGGGTGTCAAAGCCCCCGATGGTGCTCCGAATGTCGTCGTGATCCTGCTGGATGATGTTGGCTTCGGGCAACCGGGCACGTTTGGCGGTCCCGTTCCAACTCCGGCCATCGACAACCTTGCTCGACGAGGTTTGCGATTCAATCGGTTTCACACAACCGGAATCTGTTCGCCGACGCGTGCGGCGTTGCTGACCGGTCGCAACCTATTACGCTGAATCGACGAACAAGCTTCCCGCCGGTGAGTTGGAAGTCTCGCTGAAGTACGATCAGCAGCCATTCAAAATGTTGCACGAATCCACCGGTGGTCCGGGCGCACTGTTTGTCAACGGTCAATCCGTGGGCAAAGGCGAAGTGGAAAATGTCGCGCCAGCTCGCTTCTCGGAAACCGAGACGATGGACATCGGCATGGACCTCGGTGCGACCGTCACGGCGGCTTAACGCGATCAAGCACCGTTCGCGTACACTGGGAACATCGATAGCGTGACTGTCGAAGTTTCATCGACGCAACCACTCAAAAATTAGCCGCTGACATCCAGCATCTACTCCTGCAAAAGGTGGTGATCAAGATTAAATAACTCCCATTTTCTTACCTCCATTTTCCTACTAACAGCAGCGGAGTTTTGGTAGGAAGATGGAGGTAGGAAAATAAAAACCTGACACGTTCGTGCTCTTCATTTTCCTACCTCCATTTTCCTGCCAAAATTCCTTTTTTCGAGAACGTCGCACCTGCCCGTTTCTCGGCAACGGAGACAATGGAGCTAGGCACACGCAACCCGTTTAGAAATAGCAAATAGGAGTTTCAAAAGTCAGGACCCAACATTCGAAACCTGGATGTTCTGCGAATTGACTATTTCTACTCACGCGTTTCCTTTTTCGTGGTTCTATAATTCTTTCTCTCGATTATCCGCTTGGTTCCCAGACAAGCAACTTATCGACTTGCTTCACACCGAACTGTAAACTGGCAAGCGTTGCAAGTGACTGTTTTTTTCAGCCTATGGGAGGATTCTTGATGGACGCAATTGATATTCTGGGAAGTATCCTCGGACATAAAACAAGCGGCGGCGGCCGCGGAGGTGATATTCTCAAAGACATTCTCACCGGCGGCTCGCGATCCTCGGCACCTTCGTCCGGATCCAAACCAGTGGACATCGGTAGCGCAGCAAAAGAGTTGGAGGATTTGCTGAACGTTGCCAAACAGCGACAGCCAGGTTCGGCGCAACCGAACACCCGACCCGTTGCGCCCCGCGGGGGATCCGTTGACAGGCGCGGTACGCAGACGGCCGCAGGCGGGGATGCTGAGCGCGCTTTGATTCTGGTGCGCGCGATGGTCAATGCCGTGAAATCTGATGGTCAGATCGATGAAGCCGAACAGAAAAAAATGCTGGAACAGGTGAGCAATCCGTCGCGCGAGAATATCGAATTCCTGCGTCAGGAGTTCCAAAAACCCCTGGATGTTCGCGAGTTTGCCATGTCGGTTCCCGTCGGGATGGAGCAACAGGTTTACACGATGTCTCTGGTTGCTATCGATCTGGATACCGGTCAGGAAGCGAAGTATCTGATGGAACTCGCGGAAGCTCTGCGAATACCGATGGATGTGCGCGAACAGATCCATCAACGGCTTGGCGTCCCAAGCATTTACTAGGATCCATCGAAGGCTTTTTACGAAGGACGGCCACGTCCATTTCTTCATTCACCAAAATTCAGCGAGTTCACCAATGCTCATTTCTAGGAACCTTTCCCAAAACCTCAAGACCAGGGGGTCAGACCCCTGGTCGCTCCGAAGACTGCGCGAAAAGGGGTCTGACCCCGGCGGTTTTGGGATCGGCTCCAAGTATCTACGTGTTGTCTTTGTCGTTGCGATTACGTTGTGTTCGACGCACGCCGAGACCATACTTTCGGCCAGCGGCCAGGAAGCTCGATCGCCGGCCACGACGTTGATCGTCGACGGTGACGTAGAGAACGTGTTTCAGGCCGGCAATGAGTCTGTGGTCCAGGTTCTGGTGCAATCGTCCGTTGCACCGCGCCTGGGGGCGACGCGCGCCACACGATACCCGGCTCCCGGCGAATTCATCTACGCACATATCAATTCACCCAGAAGGGGCCAGGTGGCTCCAAAACCTCAAACGCGCATCCGAGCCTTTCTGGTGATCGGACCTTCCGGAAGCTGGGTGGCCGATGGCCAGGACTGGTACCAGGAGAACCCCTCGCCTTTGGATGACAGACTGGCAGATCGTTCGCAACACGATCGCGGCGCAACGGATCTTGGTGTTTCCACTGAGCGCGTTTCGTTGGGGC
This sequence comes from Mariniblastus sp., assembly GCA_041751295.1. GTDB lineage: Bacteria > Planctomycetota > Planctomycetia > Pirellulales > Pirellulaceae > Mariniblastus. The sequence continues at coordinate 114 of JBGSXT010000904.1, read as the reverse complement.
GAGAAACCGCCTTGAAGGTGGTTCGCGTTACGCCCGACAGTCCTGCCGCCAATGCGGGAATCGAACCGGGTGACATCCTGGTTGAAGCGAATCGCGTTCCTTTGAATAGCGAGG
>JBGSXT010000903.1:0-6349 GCA_041751295.1 Mariniblastus sp. | reverse complement strand
ATACTTGCTGAGTACGGACATGATTTCAGTCCAGCGGCGGACGTTTCGATAGAGCTGCGGAATCGAGGCAATGGAACGCTTCATAGTCTCAACTATACGCTATTCTAGCGCTTCCGCAGTCGGTTTCCGGCAAAATTCATGGCCGGGCGGAGCGACGATTGGACAAATCTACCTGCGAATTATTTGATAGACTGTTGACAGCGGCGATGTTGTATTCTGATGCCAAAACTTACGAATCGGAGATTCTATGCGCAATACCTTTACCAGCTTGACTGCCGCCTTGATCCTTATTATTCCAGCCCCGGCGCAGGGAAACGACAACTGGCCCCAATGGCGCGGAACGAAGCTCAACAGCGTTAGCGGCGAGACGAACTTGCCGGAATCTTTCGACAAACAAAACCTTGCCTGGCGATTCGAATTGCCAGGACCAGGTGGTGCCAGTCCGATCGTTTGGGACGATCGCATTTTTGTCTCCACCGTCGATGGCGATGGAGTCGCCCTGTTATGTGTTTCGACAGCAGGCAAACTACTATGGAATCAGGGTCTGACTGGAACAAACACGAACATCCGGATGGATAACAGCAATTCCGCCAGCCCGTCGCCTGCTACGGATGGCGAGCACGTATGGGTGATGATGACCGATGGAATTCTGCATTGCTTCAACCTCGATGGTGATTTGAAGTGGAAGAAAGATTTGCAGGATGAGTATGGCAAGTTTGATATTCAGTTCGGAATGGCGTCGACGCCGTTGTTGGATAACGGCAAATTGTACTTTCAGCTGATTCATGGCAACATGCGCGACAGAAGTCGGGGAAGCGTTGGCAAGCTCGTTGCCTTGAACGCCAACGACGGTAAAGAATCGTGGGTCCACGTGCGAGCAACCGACGCACTGGCCGAAAACAAACATGCGTATACCTCCCCCATCATTTACCGAAATGCCGAGCGCGAATTTCTGGTTGTGCATGGAGCGGACCAGACGACCGGTCACGATCTGCAGGATGGTTCGGAGATTTGGCGGGTGGGCGGACTGAATCCGAAAGGGGAGAGTTACAATCCATTTCTACGATTCGTTTCCTCTCCCGTCTGCTCGGATTCGTTGATCGTTGTCCCGTCCGCGAAGAATGGTCCGGTGATCGGACTGGCGCCGGACCTATCGGGTACGATCAATGATGACAGTGACGGAATCAAATGGAAATTGGCTCGCGGAACCCCTGATGTGGCGACTCCGCTGATTTCCGGTGATCTGGTTTATCTGGCCCGCGAAAATGGTGTTTTGATTTGCATCGACGGAAAAACAGGGGAACCGATTTACGAAGAAAGGCTGTTGGCCGACCGACATCGCAGCACTCCCGTCGTTGCCGACGGACGAATCTACGTCGTCGGCCGGGATGGATCAGCGTGCGTGATTGCCGACGGTCGCGAGTTCAAATTGATTTCAAAACACGAACTTGGCGAGGACACAACTGCATCGCCAGCTATTTCCAATGGCCGAATTTATGTGCGAACCAACAAGTCATTGATGGCGTTTGAAAACCCCAACGCCTCGTGAACTCAAGCCTCCAGCAATCGCTGGATTGGTTTTCCTTCATTGATTTTCATCGGGCGACCAACCGGAGTATCCAATTCCTGATGCAGATCAATATTCATCGCTTTCAGGATCGTCGCATGAATGTCTTCTACGGCATGAGAGTCTTTAAGATCAGCCGACTTTGGCGCTGCACCCGGTTTGGGAGTCGGATTGGTTTCTCCAATCATCCGTCCACCCTGAATCCCTCCACCTGCCATCGCAATTGAGAAACCATGCGGCCAATGGTCTCGACCTCCCGCCGCATTCATGAAAGGCGTTCGGCCAAATTCCCCGCCGCAAACCACGATCGTCGAATCGAGCAGCTGTCGATCCTTTAGTTCGTGGATCATCGCGGCGAATGCCGGATCAAGAATGCCGATCCGGCCTGCCTGAAGTTCGTGATTGTTGATATGTGTGTCCCAGCCCCCCAGCGTGACTTCAACACAACGCACGCCGGCATGGATCAGACGAACGGCCGCCAGACAGCCACGACCAAACGGTGTATCGCCGTACTCGTTCCGCAATGCGTCAGGTACCGTGGTCAGGTCGAAAGCATCCAATTGCTCTGATGACATCATCGTCAAAGCTGCATCGAGGTTGTGGTGCCCCAATTTGTCACGCATCGCAGAATGGTTCTGGTAGCGATTTCGAAACGAACGATCGACAACGTTCAGATCGGCGATCCGTTGCAACTGCCGCTGGCGGTCGACCGTCGATTCAACATCGGGAACAGGATCGCGGGGATCGCCAATCTTGAACGCATCAAATCGGTCGCCAAGGTACCCTCCCCGTCCAGGAGCCGATCCAGGGAGTATCGAAATATGGCGGGGAATATCGACCACCTTGGCATCTGCCGACATGGTCTGATGGCAGACAACGCTGCCAATCGCTGGATGAATCAGTGTCGAATCAGGGCGAAACCCGGTTTTGATGTTGTAAATGGCCCGGGCGTGGTCGCCCTCCTTGCTGGTCAATGCCCGAACAATCGAAACGGAATCCATTTGATCGGCAAGTTGCTCGAATCCCTCGCCCAGCATGATCCCATCGACATTGGTCTGGCGGGCTTTGCTGCCCGCAGCAATCTCCGTTCCCGGATGGGGGTCAAACGTTTCCAGCTGACTCGGCGCACCTTCCAGCCATAACACAATCAATGACTTGGCGGTCTCGATTGTCCGATCTTCATGGCGGCGAGCCAGCGCAGACGCGACCGGCGTTAACAGACTCAGCCCCCCAGCACCTGTAATCTGCAGAAACGTTCGTCGTTGAAAGTGTTCTTGACTATGGCAACTATAGGTAAACTCTGACATGTTCATCAGTGGTTCCATGAAAATTCGGTGCTGTTAATTAGTGTCCAAAACAGATCCCTGATGCGGTTGCGCCTCTCATCACCGGACAATGGCTGAAGCTGCGCGACGAAATGATTTCGTTCTTCGTCGTCGGGGACACGCGTCAAGGTCGCCAGAAAAACCGTTTCCACGGCTTTTTCCAAGCTGGGAGATAGAATGCTGATTCGGGCAACCGAGCTCAAATCATTTTCCAACCTGTTATTGATGGTGTTCCCATTCAGCATCAACAAACGTTGCGTGACGGTTTCGTTGCGCTCATTGAATTCCTCTTCTCCCGGATCACCGAATCGATTCACAAATTCGTTCTGTTCGCCGATTTTTACCAGCCGGGAAACGACATGGGCCGTAGAATCGATGGTTTTCAGCGAAGTCGCCTGAATGATTGATCCGCCTACCTGCTCCGGCCTTAGTCGCGTCATCGGGAATACGGCCCAGCCAGAGACATGCTCGTCAGTGATTTCAAAATCGGCCGAGCTGTCACGCTGAAAGGTATCGGTACTTGCAATCGTTTGGATCAGTCGATGGAGATCGAATTGATGCTCGATAAAGTCATCGACCAGCAATTCCAGAGCTGGCGGAAAAGGACCATCCAGCGGGATGTTATCCACCGGTTGGATCAGACCGGCACCAAACATGATCGCCCACACACGATTCACTATCGCTCGAGCAAAAGGACGATTGTCATGATGCGTCACCCAGTTGGCCAGCCGAGCGCGCAGATTGTTTTCGTTGTGATCGTCAATATCACGGTTGAATGGGACGCGCGCTGGAATCGTTTCGAGTCGATCCGATTCCAACAACTGGTAACTGTACGTTTCGGATCGCAGATCATCCGAAATGCCGACCAGACTGTTTTCAACCTGCGAGAAAAATGAAGCCAGCGAATGAAAATCCAATTGCAAACCGGCCAGTGGTTCATCCGCAGATCCAAGATTCATTGTGCCGATGAAATCGTCGTGGCATTGCAAGCAGTCAATCCGCATCCCCAAAAAGGCCCGTGATGTTCGACCAGCCAGTCGAATCGGATCTGGTTTGGAGTCCTGTTCGACATCGGGAATGATATTGTGCGTGTAGTAGTTGACCGCAGGCGAATCGGTCCAGATTCCATCATCCGTCAATATCTGCCGAACCAGATCGTCATAAGGCCGGTTGGCGTACAATTGGTCAGACAGCCACGACACGAATCGGCGTCGACGGTAAACCAGAAACGGACCTTCATCCACGCCGACAATCACACGCGCGAATCGTTCCGACAGGTAATCGCTACAACGTCGATCTTCCAACAAATGCGCGACATGCCAATTCACTCGATCCCGCGGATCAATCTTTTCCAGTTCCCGAAGCTCTTCGACCGATGGCAGAGTTCCTGTCAGGGCCAACGACAATCGCCGCATCAATATGGATTCGCTGGCCGGATCGCTGGCCTGCAGTCCTTTTTCGTCCAGATTCGCCTCGATACTGGCATCCAATTCAGCCACAACTGCATCGGTGGCAGCATTCGATTTTGTGCCGGCCTTGAACATGGCTGGCTGTTTGATTCGGTCGGTCGCCGTCAGGTAAACGGATATTCCAGCGATCGCACTCAGACAAACGCTCAGCAACAGGATATCTTTGAGCCAGTTTTTCGATGTCACCGATTCGTGCTCCAGAAATTCGATTCAATTCAAGCAGCAACCAACTTCGCTGAAACCTTGGCAATCCACCAATGGTTGTTAATAAGGAAACTACTTCAGTCATTCGATGCTTGTTTTGGCAATTTGAATTTTTTAGTACAAAACAGAGCATTTTCAACGTCGAGGCTGGACGTTTGGACAATATAGTAATGAGTCTGAGCTCAGTCGAACCCGTTCCGATCGCAGAATTCGTTCCATCCGTGAATTCCGCGACTTCGTTGAACGCCAGGCAGAATGCCAATCCTGCTCGTAGTTGGGTGTTTCGAATTCTGGACATCTTAGGACTATTGTTGTCCCGCATCTTCGGTATTGCCAGCATCATTGTTTGCGCAGCAGTCGCAGCCAATCTGCCGATTGTTCAACTGCTCAGCTTGGGATACCTGTTGGAAGTGTCGGGCCGAATTGCTCGCAGCGGCAAAGTCTCGGACGGCTTGGTCGGAGTCTCGAAAGCGTCAAAAATCGGCGGTATTATTTTCGGAACCTGGTTGTTGCTGATACCGGTCCGTTTTTTTTCGGATAGTTTCTGGTATGAAGCCTGGCTGATCGATCCTCTCAGCAATCAAACCGTTGCGTTCCGCATTACCCAGATCGTTTTGATTTTCCTGACGGCGGCTCAAATTGTCGCTGCCTGGCTGTGCGGAGGAAAGCTCCGATATTTCTTTTGGCAACTGATTGCCCCATTCTCATTTGCGCTCTGGGCATTTCGCAAAATGCTCGGATCGGATCTCACGCGGCCGATACTATCGTTCAGCCTGAATTGGGTCTCGCCGAATCTGACGGATGATATTTGCAACGCCAAACCGCCTCAGGACTGGTTTGTCCCGGCAATTTTGTCGAAGAAATTTCGCGACGGCAATGTTTATGCCGAAATTCGAGATGGACTGTGGACGTTCATCGGCAGCTTGAACTTGTGGTATTACTTCAATTTAGGATTGCGCGGATTGATGGGCACAGTAGCCTGGTTGTTCCTGCCAACGTTATTACTGATTGCGGCAACCCTATTGGAGGGTCCGTTGGCGATCGCATCCGGACTGTTTGGCCTGCTGTTCGCCATTCCGATTTTTGCGATCCTGCCATTTGTTCAAGCCCATTTCGCGCGATCGGGAAAGCTGAGCAGTTTTCTGGAAGTTGGAACGGTTCTGCGATTTTTCAAGAAAGCTCCGTTGGCTCATGTGTTCGCCCTGTTATTGACATTGGCTTTCGCATTGCCCCTGTTTCTGCTTAAGATTGAACCCGTCCCCGCAGAGTTGTTGTGGACATTGAGTCTTGTGTTTATTGTTTTCTCGTGGCCATCGAGAATCGTGATCGCCTGGGCCTATCATCGCGGCTCTGAAAAAACATCGCCCGGCTGCTGGTGGATACGCTGGCCGCTGATCTTGCTGGCCATACCCATCTCGGCGGCTTTCGGCGTGATACTATCATTAACCAGATACGTCTCGTGGAACGGAGCTTGGAGTCTGATTGAGAATCATGTTTTTCTGTTGCCCGCTCCGTTTTGGCTGTAACCCGCCCGTTGGACCTGCGGCCTGTCCCATATGGCGGCCTGGACACCAGACTGGACGCTGTCAGAACAGTTACCGCAGCTCTACTGCCGTTTACTGCCTCAATTGGCAAAACTTTTGCGATTTTTCAGCGACAACGGTACCTGCTAATCAAAAGTATATGATTCGCCCAATTTTTCTCGGGCAATGACTTTATCTGATCGACTGTTTCGGCGGTACGTTTCTGTGTTTTGGCCGCAAAGACAGCGGCAACACAATACG
>JBGSXT010000902.1:0-16443 GCA_041751295.1 Mariniblastus sp. | reverse complement strand
ACTCCCGGTAATCGTCCGCAAAAATCGAAAAGCCGTCAATATCAGTCAGTTCGCGGCTTGGATCGAAAATTTCACAATTCAACTGAAGCCTGCGTTTTCGCTGCAATAACCGGTCGAAACAGTGTCTGCTGTTATCGGCCTAGTTCAAAAAAACTTGAGACATTTTACTGACCATTAAAAGATTGATCGCGCAACCCATCGCCGTCCGTGTAGTCCTGCGGTGCGTCGAGTCCACCGTCGAGCAACAATCCGTCGATCTTCGCCTGAGCTTGAGCCAGTTTTCCCAGCGATTCAATATAGCGAATGCTCGAATCGAAATAATTTCTCCGAACGGTCAGAACCTGCAGAAACGCCAGTTCACCGGCGTTGTAAGCCTTTTCCGACAGTTCCAGGCTTTCTTTCGCCTGAGGGATAATTTCCTGCCGGTATTTCTGCACAGAGGCGTTGGCCGACTCGAACTCCTGGGCAGCGCGGGCCAATCGGGATTGAATGGCCATTTCAATGCGCCGAACATTTTCAATTGCTCGCCTGTAGTCAGCATGAGCGGCAGAAATGTTTCCACAATTCCGGTTACGGGTGGGAATGGGAACGCCGACTTGCAGATTGATCAATCCGGAATCGGTGGCCCGATCGTATCCGGCACCAATTTGCCCCGCGACATTGGGAACCGCCTGGACCTGTTGTCGATTCAGGAATGCCCTCTTCTCGCAAACGATCGCGTTCGCAGCTGCCAGTTCCGGGCTTTCCGATTTGATAACGGCATAGGTGTTTTCCCAGTCTTGAACATTGACGGGCGTGTCGAAATTGCCGGCCAGCTGGACGGGCTGCAGATCGGGTATGCCGGCGATAGCTGCCAGGTCTTTCCAGGCACCACGATAGTCCGCTTCGGCCTGCTCTTTCGCCAGATTGGTTTCGCTCAGCAGCGTTTTTGACAGCAATACATCAACAACCGTTCCCTCGCCAGCTTCCTGAAGTTGGGCAGCGACTTCGACACCCCGACTGGCAACCTCGGCGAACTTAATCGTGGCCTCGAGTTGAAGTTGAACGGCCATCGCTTCGTAAAACCGCACGCGGACATCGGTCAGGACTCGAAAGCACTGGGTTTCAATTTCCCAACGTTGGGCCTCGGTCGTGTGCCGAAGCACCTGTCGGTTGAGGGCCAACTTGTTCCCTCGGACGAACTCCTGTTCCACAAAAACGGTGTGCTGATCGGTGGCCTGGTCGGCCAGCTGGTTACCAGAATATCCAAGAGTTGGATTGGGACCCACTCCGACTTGCCGAAACAACCCCCTCGATTTTGCGACGGTGGCATTGGCAGCAGCCAACGCTGGGTTATTGGACAACGCGAGGTCTTCAAGATCTGCCAGCGTAAAGGCCTGATCGGAATTGGTTGAATTCGAAACAGGTCTCTCGGCCGCAATCACAACGGCTGGCTGGTTGATGGGTTCCAAAGGCAACGAGCCGTCGTCGTCCGACACTTCCTGCTGAAATCCAACCTGTCTGACCGAATGCCTGTTCTGCTCGATTTCGTGCTGCCCGATTTCGTGCTGCTCAGCTTCGTGGTCCTGTGGGGAACCCACTCTGGTCGCAAAATCGGCTGAAATTGTTTGATGTTTCTCTGTTACGCATGGTTGTGGAACCGTTCGACAGCCGCATAAGGCTGTTGTCATTAGCGCGAGAATTGCGATCCAATTCGATTTCATTCCTGAACATCCTGTCGATTGTCCCAATAAAAACTATTGCGACGGTACTGAGTCAGGTATCGACAATTCCGGCTTTAATCCTGCCTTCCATATATTCCAGGTTGGGCTGTGCGGGTTATACCGATTAATCAACCTCCCCAAGCACGATTTCGAATGGCTGTTTCTGACATTGATGTGTAATGGGCTGTTGGACAATCGCCATTAAGCGGGACCCATCCGCCAAAGATTCCCCAGTCGAATCAAAACAAAGGTTCAGTCGTTTTCCGATTTTATTCCTTGAATGCTTTGCAACAGATTCTTGCAGGATGACATCCTTTTTTCCCGATCGATTTCCAGACATTTGTGAATTGATATGGCCAGTTTTTCGTTCAGTTTGGGACGGTACTTGCGAATGTTGTCGGCAGGGCGCTGATCGTGGGCCAGAGCCGCCATGCCGGTGGTGTCGGTGGACCCCCAGGGATGTTCAAAAGTCAGCATCCGATACATGGTCACGCCAAACGAGAACAGATCGAGCCGCTTATCCGTCTCACGACGTCGCACGACTTCGGGTGCCATGTATTGGGGAGTGCCGGTCCGATTGCCGGGCCGCCGGAATTCTTCCTGATCGGGAACCGATAAACCAAAGTCAATCAGTTTGATGTTTGTCAGTTCCCGGTTGCAGATGTAATTGCGGGGACAAATGTCGCGGTGGATAAAGCCAGCATCGTGAACCGCCTGCAGGGCTTCCGCCATTTTGCGAATCAGACTCAATCGATTCGGTGCGAGCTCTTCTTCGCTACGGTTTTTTACCAGTACATTCATGCCTGGCCCGTTGATCCATTCCATCAGGATATACTCCTGACCTTTGGTCGTTTTGCCGTATTCAATCGTTTTCGCGACCAGTGGATGCTTGATCTGCATCCCGATTTCACCTTCCGATGGCGCCTTTAACCCTTTGAACCGGGCGCGAAACAGCTTGGTCTTTTCATCGTCAAGCAGCTTGATGCCAAAAACTTCTCCCGTTTGAATATCCTTGACGACATGGAACTTAGACATCGTTCCATGAAACGCATGACGATTCATTTCGAAGCGCTTGGAGACGTCGAGCGGTTTGGCGGAGCCGCCGCCGGAAAAAGCACCTTTGAATTTGTCCAGGAATCCCATGGGAAAAGCAGCTGGCGGCCGGGAGAGTAAGCAATCCGAAATTGTGATCGGTTACCTGATTATACTGTCAGAATCGGGTCGCTCCCATTTGGATTTACCGCGAACGGTTTGGATTGATGCAAATACAAGCACGACGCGCTCGCGAGTGGATCGGGCTATTACTGGCTCACTCGCTGGCGCGTCGTGCTTGTATCAATGTGCCCATCTTTGCAGTGTTCAGTATATTGTCGTGGAGCCTCCTGGCGGTGACGTAAACATCGTTCCCCAACGTTTGTACCTTCACACATTCGAGGTTCAGGCCGGCGGCAATTTCGGTAACACCGCTTCCGGCAACTGGCGTCAATCCGCCGGCACCTCCAATAATTTTCGGTGCAATGAAACAGTGGACTTCATCGATCAGGTTGGCATCGTGGATCGCGCCCAGCAACCGGCTGCCTCCTTCCACCAGCACGTTTGTGAAATCACGATCACCCAACCGTTTCAGCAGTTCACGAAACCGCGCCGGATAGTCGTTCGTTTCCAAATCGAGGATTTCGCAACCTGCTTCTCGCAAAGATTCATACTTGATCGGTTCGACGTTTGGACCGACCACGACCACAACGGGGATTTCTCTGGCGGTTTGAACCAATTGCGATCCCAGCGGCAAACGGGCCCACGAATCGACGATGATTCGCGTCGCCGCTCTGGGACCGGCAGGCCGAGCCGTCAACAACGGATCATCCGCCAGTACCGTACCAATTCCAACTATGATCGCATCGACGCGGCCTCGGATTTGATGCCCGATGGCTCGCGATTCTTCATTGGAAATCCATTGGCTTGCCCCGCCCGCTGCTGCGATCTTGCCGTCCAGCGTCATCGCCCATTTGGCGATCAACCACGGTATGCCTGATTCGATTCGTTTGAACCAGGGTCGATTCAGTTCGATCGCCTCATTTTCCATTACGCCGCAAACGACATCGATGCCTGCCGTGCGCAATTCAATGATTCCATTTCCGGAAACTGCAGGGAACGGATCGGCTGTCGCGATGACGACTTTTGCGACACCGGCTTGAATCAGGGCCGCCGTGCAAGGGGGCGTTTTGCCATGATGGCAGCAAGGCTCGAGCGTCACGTAGGCCGTTGCGCCATGCGGATCGCCACAGGATGACAGGGCTTCCACTTCCGCATGCGGTCCACCGAATTTTCCGTGACAACCCTGGCCAATCAAGGTGTCGTCGCGAACCAGAACACATCCAACCATCGGATTGGGCTCGACATGCCCCTGCCCTTGGACCGCCAGATCGAGCGCCAATTGCATCCAGTTTTCGTCGCCATGGAGCATGTTCATTCTTCAACTGATCCAAATGCTTTTCAACAACGACGGTGTTCGATTGGTTGGAAGGACGTGCTGCCCATTTCGTACGGCTACAAACTCAATTCGTCAAGTCTGCCATTGCTGTCGGCAAATTTATCGACGCCGGCACCGACCCGGTCCAGCAGCGAGCAATACAGGTTGGTGAGTGGCGTGCCAATGCGGGTTTGAATGTAACGGCCGGAATCGATGCTGCCTGCACCGCGGCCAAACAGCGCGATCGGCAGGTTACGATGATCGTGTTTGTCACCGTCGGCGATACCGCTGCCATACAGAATGATGCTGTTGTCCAGCAGCGTCGAATCACCTTCGTCGATACTGTCCAGCCGTTCCAGCAGATGTCCAAACAGCTCCATATGAAAACAGTTGATTTGGCTGATCTGCTGCATTTTCGCTGAGGCTTTGCCGTGATGCGACAGGTCGTGATGGCCGCCGCTGATGCCAATCTCGCGGTAGCTGCGATTGCTGCCGGCGTTGGCAAACATGAACGTGATCACGCGTGTGGAATCCGTCTGGAACGCGAGGACCATCATGTCCAGCATCAGTTTAACGTGTTCGCTATACGAGGCCGGCACGCCCAGCGGTCGCTGGAAATCGGAGACCTCAACTTCTGGTTCGTCCAACTTCTCGACATGCCCAAGACGGCGTTCAATCTCGCGGACGCTGTATAGATATTCTTCAAACTTGCGTCGATCATTGACCGACAGCCGGTTTTGCAATTTTTTTGCATTGCCCTGCACGAAATCGAGGATGCTTTTGCGACGGCTGATCCGCTGGTTGTTGGTGATTCGATTCTCCACCTGATCTTCGCTGCCAAACAATCGATCAAAAACGGCAGCCGGATCCATCTCTTTGGCCATCGGGCTCGTCGGGGTTCGCCACGAGATATTGGAGGTGTAGGCACAACTGTAACCCGAATCGCAACGACCGGCCTGGGCACTGCTTTCGGTTCCCAGTTCCAGTGATGGAAAACGGGTGGAGCGGCCCAGATGTTCCGCCACAACCTGATCGATCGACTTGCCATTGTAGATATTCGAACCACTCGTCTTTTTGGGATGGGCACCCGTCAAAAAAGCCGCCACGCTGCGGGCATGATCGCCCGGACCATCACCGTGGGCCTCGGCCCCGCGCAATGACAACCCGGAAATGATCGTGGTCTGGCTGCGGTACTTCTGGACCGATTCGAAAATTCGGGGCATTTCAAAATCGGTTCCGGCCATGCCGCGGGGCCGCCAATGCGGCATGTGCATGCCGTTGGGCAAATACATGAATGCCAGCCGAAGAGGCGGTTTGTCGGATTCAACCGAAGAGGACTCGGCACTGGCAATCGATTCCAGCCACGGCAGTGAAATGGCAGTTCCCAGCCCTTTCAGAATTTCACGTCGAGTTGGAATCATGTTATCGGTCGCTCCCCATCACCGCCTGGCCGCTGCGCTTGCGAAAAGTTTCGCTGTTGGCAATCGCATGTACAAATGCCGAAAACCGATAATCATCCTGCGAGGCCAATTCCATTATCCGAGCAATCGTGCAGCGATCGTAGTACTTCAAACCCCGTCCGAGGGAATAAATCACAAGTTTTTCGGTAAAACATCGGATGAACCTGGCCTGATAGGTCGTCCGCAGATTTTCCTGCAATCCAATGGCGCCATTCAGTTTGGTGCCGTCCGGCATTTCACTGACCGAATCGATCTCAAAACCGTCGTCGAGGAGTCGAAATCGGCCAACCGCATCGAAGTGTTCCAGCGCGAATCCCAGCGCATCCATCGTCGTATGGCAAGAGGCGCAGGACGGATCGCTGCGATGCTGTTCCATGCGATCCCGCAACGAACCCGTCAATTGTTGTTGATCGTCCAGAGGCTTCACGTCGGCCAACGGCGGTGGAGGCTCTTCGCCAAGGAAGTTTTCCATGATCCACTTGCCTCGTTTAACCGGCGATGTGCGATCCGGGTTGGAGGTCAGGGTCAGGATACTGGCATGGGTCAATACGCCCGAACGTCCCGTACCGGTCAGCGGAACCCGCAAAAAATCTTCGTGGCTTACTTCAGCCAAACCATAATGTTTGGCCAATCGAGCATTGACGTAGGTAAATTCCGAGTCCAGCAATTCCAACACGCTGGCATCGCGCCGAAATATGTCCGCGACCACCATCCGGGTTTCGATTTCCATATCCTGCAGCAGTTCGCGATCGATCGCCGGAAATCGATCGGGATCCGGTTGCACCTCAGACAGCAAACGTAGATTCAGCCATTGTGCCGCAAAATTGTCAACCAGCGCGATCGAGCGCGGGCTGTGCAGCAGTCGCGAGACTTGCCTGTCCCAGATTTCCGGATGGGACAGCTCTCCGGCCGCAGCCAGACGCAGCAGTTCATCATCCGGAGTTGTACTCCAAAGAAAAAAGGAGAGTACGGTGGCCAGTTCAAAATTGTCAAGCTCGCGAATTTCGGACTGCGCTGGCTGCTCGATTCGGTATAGAAATTCAGGTGACACCAGCACCGCCTGCGTTACTATTTGCAGTGATTCGAAAAAGGTTTGACCCTCGTTTCGCGAATCGTCGAATAATTGCTGAAAACCGCTGCGCTCCGAAACGGTGACTGGTCGCCGAAACGCGCGCGTAACAAATTCGCGGATAAAGGTTGCCGCACTTTCCTCTTCACTTGCCCCTGTAAATTCGAGATGCTTGATTCCAGTCGAAACCGGTTTCGGCCCTTGAACATGAATGCTAATGATATGCAAATTGCGATCTTCACCTGCTCGAGGTTGGTAATAATCATTCTCAAACCGGATTTGAATTTTTTGACTGCCTGCCGATGGCACGGTCAAACTGAATTCATGATCGGATGGTTGGCGGTACGTCGAGCTGACATCGACAGTCCCCACCGGGCTGCCGTTGAGCAGCAGGGACATCCTGGCCGGATCGCTGCCTGCCTGGTCTCCATAAGCAACAATCCGAACAGTGTATGTTCCGGGCAGAGGGAACCGAACGGTTTTGCTGGCCGCGCCCGTTGCCAGAATGGCCAGTTGCCCGCTGTCGGCAACGGTCGTTTCGCTCTGACCGGAAAACGTCGATCCAGACAGAATGAGATTCAACCCGGGCGATTCCGGATCTACGATTGCCAACTGGCTGATCTGCTCGGCAGCATCCAGATATTTTTCCATCAGGATGGGGGGCAGCGAAAGTACATCCGCGACATTGTCAAAACCGTGCCCCACATCGTCGCCAGGAAAATTCGCTGCCGGTTCGTAATCCACGCCCAACAAATCGCGCACTGAGTTTTGATACTCGATCCGATTCAGCCGGCGAATCGTCACATTGCCCGGTTTGATGTTGGAACAATCGATCAGTTCGAACGTCCCGGCAATCCAATTCAATACCAGGTCCTGTTCCTGGTTCGTCAATTGTTCCGCGTCGGCAGGCGGCATCGATCCCTGTTTGATTTCAGCGACAATTGCCAACCAGCGACGATCAGCATCAAGAATCTGCTCCAGGGTCGAGTACGCCTCGAAATTCAAACCGGCATTGGCCTCCGATCCCGTATGGCATTCGCCACATCTGTTTTGAAGAATCGGTTTGATTTCCGAATTGAATTGTTGTTGCAAACGTTGTTCGTCATCGCCACTAACCGTGCAGGTTATTGCGCTCGCGAGCAATACCGTAGCGAAACAAACAATGTCACGTACGACCAGCTTGTTTTTCATTCTGAAACACAAATTCGAACGAGTTTGTCGGCTTGTTCGACCTGAATCCGGGTCGATGCCAGATATTAATTTGGTTTGCCGAGGCGAGATCAGCCCCTCAAAATCCTAAAATAACCGCAAAAAACTCAGCTTTTACTCAAAAAATGCTGTTTTTCCTGAGTTTTCGGGCTTCATCCAGTTGCGATTTTAAATTCAAATTGTCTAATCGTCGCGAATTCAGCGTTTTTTACCACCAAATTTCGTGTTTTTGATATCCTCGGAGGATGAACTCAATGGCAAAAACTAAAGCACCTACCAAGTCCGAAATAATGAACAGTCTGTCCGAAAAGACTGGCCTCAACAAAAAAGACATCGCCGGTGTCTTCGAAGCGTTGACGGCTGAAATCGAAGAAAACATCGCCAAGAAAACGGCGTCCGGTCAATTCACCATTCCCGGCTTGTGCAAGATCGTTGTCAAAGAACGACCAGCATTGCCGAAACGACAAGTTCGCAATCCTGGAACAGGCGAAATGGTTTGGGCCAAGCCTCGGCCGGCCAGCCGCCAAGTAAAAGTACGACCCCTGAAAGGTCTTAAGGACATGGTCCTCTAATCATCGAGGAACCAAACGGGACGCCTGCCGGATAGATTTCGCTGATTCGACCAGTCCCTTCCGTTAGCACAATCATTGTAATCTTCACCGCCGTCCTATTTTGACGGCGGTTTTTTTGCGCCGTGGTTCTCCTGGAGATCCCAACCAACCAGTTGAAAGCTACGTTTTTGGTTCGATTCCCCGGTTCTCGAAAACATGGCCATGTCCGCAACTGAATCTGTTGTTTCCCAACGTGGCACTCTTGAATGCCGAAGCAGGAGTTTGCGTGAGCGATTCGCCAGGCCGACAATTGCCATGTTTGGCATTCCCATAGCGCTGGTCATCCTGATCTTGTTGCGGTCCCCCAATTTCGATTCCGTCAGCGTTGATCGGTCAACTCCGTGGGGAAGCGATTTTCTGCAGGAATGGGTTGGTGGTCATATCTGGCTTTCGAACCAGCGCAACGATCTGTATTCGGCAAAACATTTCCAGGCCGTTCAGCACGATCCCGGCGTGGTCGGATTCTCGTGGTCGAACGAACAGTATTACCCGATGGTTTATCCTCCGTTCTATTACATGATATTGAGTCCGCTGGCGACGATCCCGTACAAGGTTGCAACGGGCATCTGGCTGTTGGGCCTGGGTTTGATCAGCGGCGCCACACTGTTCTGTTTCTGCAGTTACTTTGAACCCGCTCGTCAGCACTGGGGAAAATGCCTGATCGGTTTGATCGCTTTCTGTCCGTTTCTGATCAGTCTGAACATGGCCCACAAGTCTGTATTGCTGCTGTTGATCGTGACTCTGACCTGGCTTTTGCTCTACCATCGCAAGCCATTTCTTTCCGGGCTGATGTTTGGATTGATCGCGTTCAAACCACATTTGGGAATCCTGATCGGACTGGCGATGTTGTACAAAGGCCAATGGCGATTTGTCGCGGGCTGTCTGGGTGCCGTTTCCGTTCTGGTTGCCCTGTCATTCATCGCCGGGCCCGAATTGTGCTACGACTATTTTTTGCAAAGTCTGGCGGCCGGAGATTACAGTCAGAACGTTGGCTATAAGCTGGCAGAATCACACAATCTGGCGGGTGCGATGCAGTTGACTTTTGGCAATACTCAACTCGCAACGGCTATTTCCAGTGCCCTGACCATTTTCGTACTGCTGTTACTGGTCGTGGCTCTTCGCGGCCCACTGAATTTTCGATCATCCCGTTTTGCCGTTCAATTCAGCCTGTTGATCATCGCCACCATTCTGACCAGTCCCCATTTCTACCTGTACGATCTGACAATTCTCCTGCTGCCCATCGCGTTGATCATGTTTGTCATGGGTAATCAACTTCCCCGAGTTGTTGCTCGACCCGAACTAGGCGGAACCGAACAACGAATTCAAACGGTGCTGTGCCTGATTTTGTTTGTCGTCACCGGACTGTCGACGATGATCGCCGAACGACTCGATTTTCAGCCGACCATCGTGATCCTGTTACTGATGGCAGTGATCTCGTTCCGGCAATTGTTTCCATTATCAAAAAAAGTCGCCACCGTTTGTCCGGTGGCGAGTTGATTGGACGGCGGCTGGTAACGGCTACTTTTTCTTGTAGGTAATTTCCATCATTTTCACGAGTTCGCCTGCGGCTTCCGGCGATTGAACAAACATCGTGAACACCTTCGTGCCGTCGTCGTTGGTTACGGTTACATTTTTCCCGGTGGTTGGTTTGCCATCAGGTCCCGTCCCTTTACTCATCATGGTCAGGGTTTTTGATTGTTTGTCATAAGTTCCTTCCATGTGACTCATGTACGGACTCATCCCGTCGAACCAGGTGCCGATGTACTTCTTCTTGGCCACATCGTACCCAATCGCTGCCCGGCCTTCGAAATCCTGCCCCATGATGTTGCCATTGAACTTGCTGGCCAGCCAAAAATCTCCCAGCATTTCGTTGACTTCCGTACCCTCAGCTGTAATTGGCTCGGAGTCCGGACCTGCCGCCCAAATCTTCATTGCGCAATTCCAGGTGCCGACATCTTCAGCCAACAATTTGTGTTCCGGCGTCGCTTCCATTGGCATCTGAGAGCTGGCGTATTGGCTCACAGCCAGTGAGCAACCGAAAAAAGTCAGGATTGCAATGCGTTGGAAAAAATTCATGGTTCATCTCCGATCGATGGTTGGTACTTGAATCCGCCACGAATAGGGCGGCCTTGTTTAAACTGGCCCGATTCTAACGCTAGCTGTTTGGCTGCTCAAATCCAAAATGTCTCAGGCGATTGAAAAAATCCCGGTTTGTCGAACGCAGTTTGTTTCGCTTGAGAGCAACCGGCGTCCAACTGCAGCAGCTTAAAATCCGGGGAGTTTTGGCTTCGCGATTGACTTGGGGGAGACTTTTTTGCGAATTGCTAGCGTCGGAATCATGCTTCATGTTACTGCCCGCAGATCATCAGTTTGCGAGTTGATGGAAACCTGATAGTTTGCCTGTTCAACAAAAAATGTTACTTTCTGGAAAGCTATGGACGGCTGTTATCTGGTTCGAATTCGCGGGCGCAATTCGTCGGATCATGTGAACCGTATCGATCCGGCGAAGTACGCAATCGCACTGCGCGAAACCTTCTCCGGCCAAGATACGATTTCCAGCCGATTCCTGCAGACTTGCCTCACCCACGCGAATCGAATCGCTATATCGGATGTTCGTGGTCGCAGAACCTATCACTGGCTGTATTGCCAAGCTGCACTAATCGCCAAGTCACTGGCCTGCCAGCAGCATTTCACTCGGGGAGATCACATTGGTCTGCTGTTGAGAAATTCTCCCGAATATATTGCGGCATTTTACGGCGTCACCTTGGCCGGTGGAGTTGTTGTTCCCATTCCGAATCATCACCGGGGATCGAGACTCCACCAGCTATGCGACTTGGCCGATCTGAACTGGATTATCGATTCCCCTAACGAGCCGATTGTTGCAGGCCAACTCCCTTTCAACAGTTCCGAGACGATTAATTTGGGCAGTAAAGATTTCGATCTGTTCGATAATTCTGCTGGATGCGACCCCAACTCACTGGCCATGTTGTTGTTTACCTCTGGTTCGACAGGCGAGCCAAAAGCGGTCATGCTGAGCCATCGGAATGTGCTGGCCAACATGGATTCCATAAAATCATGTCTGCCGATAACCTGTCAGGATTGTGCATTGGCCTTGATGCCTTTCGCCCATGCGCTCGGAAATTCTGTTCTGCAAACCCACGTGCTGTCGGGTGCGGAATTGGTGTTCTGCGACGATCTGCAGTTTCCGTCCACAATGCTGGAAGCCCTAGCCCGATACAATTGCACGAGTCTGACGGGTGTACCGGAAGTTTTCGATAACCTGTTAACCGCCATCGGGGATGGCCGGTTCGATCGGCCAGAATTGAAATACATGGCCGTCGCCGGCGGGCGCATGGACCCCAACCGTGCCGTCACTCTGGCGGAAATGATTGAGCCTGCGGATTTCCATATCATGTATGGCCAGACGGAGGCCACGGCCCGTTTGGCATGGCTGCCGCCGCATCAATTGCATCAACATGCAAATACCATCGGCCAGGCGATTCCGGGAGTCGAACTGGCGATCTTCAACCGACACGGCCAGCCATGCTCGGACGGTGAAGTCGGCACGCTGCACGCGCGGGGGGACAACATCATGATGGGCTACTGGAATGACCCAGTCGCCACGCAGGACGTGCTCCGCAATCACTGGCTCAATACAGGTGATCTGGCGATAGTCCGCGATAATGGCTTGTTCGAAATTTGTGGTCGACGAAATGGGCTGATCAAAGTCCAGGGCTTCCGATTTCATCCAATTGAGGTCGAGCGGATGTTGGCCGATCGGCTGGCGCATGTGCAACTGGTAGCCACGCCGGTCGATTTGTCCGGTAGAACCCGTCTGGCTCTGTTTGCCAAATCATGCGATAGCGAAACGCTGACGCGGCAGGAAATACAAACTGCCTGCCGCCAAACGCTGCCGCGACACATGATGCCTCATCTATTTGAAATCGTTGATCATTGGCCGCTGAATTCTGCACACAAAATAGATCATCAGGCGTTGCGGAAACGACTGATGCATGTCTGCAACCAGGCGACATCCGAAGTGTAACTTGAAGAGGATTTTTGTTGATGAACCTGAACATTGAACGGCAACTGGTCGCTTTCGTTCAGTCGGCCTCCGCGCTGGAGGTGGCGATCGATGCCGAAACGGACTTGCTGCATACCGACGTGCTCGATTCCCTGTTGCTGATGGAAATGGTCATCGCTGTCGAGCATTTCTGGGGAGTCAAATTGCAAGGAGAAGACATCGCACCACGAAATTTCCGAACCGTTCGCAATCTGGCATTGCTGGTCGCATCTCGTCAACACGACTTGACTGTGGAGACTGCATCCGCATGAAATGGCCTTTGAAATCCAAACCGGTGCCGGGCAACGATACCCCTTTTTTCAACCGGCTGTACCTCAACGCTCGTGGTGCTGGCGGACCCGATTCTACGATTGTCTGGACCAGTGAAGTACCGTGGGAGCCGATCAAGACGTTCATCGATCATCACAATCAGGATGGCTCGCCGATGATCGGCACGACCCATTTGCTGGTCCAGGCCGTTGGCTGGGCGCTTGCCAGACATCCCGAATTGAATCGGCGGGTGGTCGGTCGGCGCGTGTTTGAATATGCCCAATGCCATGTTTGCCTGGCGACCCGGTCACCTGAATCGGACGAAGTCAACATTTTGGTTGTCCCGGATGTTGACCATAAAAACATTAAACAGATCGCCAATTTCATTTGGAAACTGCAGTTGTCGTTTCATCGAAACGATTCGCCCAATCAGCGTGATCGAGATCGACTGCGCCGTTTGCCGGGTTGGCTGTTCGGCGCCGTTTGCCGGACGAGCCAATGGCTGGACCGCAGATTTTCATTACCCGTTCTCGGTCGGATCGATCGCCTGCGCGAGTCGGCCGTGCTGGTCAACGATTTTTCGCACGCCCGATTTCCGGTGATGCGCGGATATAAGCCCTCCCGCCAGCCGGATGAAAGCAAACCGCTGAGCGTGACCCTCGGTCGTCCTGAAGAACGCGTCGTGTGGCACGCAGGTCGTCCTGTCGCGCGGCATTTCGCGCCCTTGTGCGTCCGGGCCGATCACCGCATCTGTGACAGTTTCCAATTGTCACGTTTTATTTCGACGCTCATTGAAATGTTTGGGCAGCCCGCGCGGATGGAACCGGAAGTCGTCGAGCCGACGCCAGCAGCGACCAGGCCGCAACAAACCGGCTTGTTATTGAAACCACTGAAGAAGATCGCATAGG
Organism: Mariniblastus sp.; assembly: GCA_041751295.1. Lineage (GTDB taxonomy): Bacteria > Planctomycetota > Planctomycetia > Pirellulales > Pirellulaceae > Mariniblastus. The sequence goes on along the minus strand of JBGSXT010000902.1, from coordinate 2,680 downwards.
GACTTTCGCATGGACAACCATCGCCAATCCGATAACCGGCAAGAGGTGAAGGTCGAATCCAAGCAACTCAAGAATGCCACGCTCGTTCAATGGAGGTTGTACTTGGCGTCAGCAGGCTTGCTGATTGCCTGTGTTCTGGTTCTGGAATTCAACCAAAGGAAAACTGCGGATCGAACAACGGGGACTGAGGTCGCGGAAAACGCTGCTTTGATTCAGCCGCATACTACGGATTCAAAAACGGCCGCCACAATCCTGCATCGCGCCGACGACATTCCGACCGAAGTCGGCAAGGAACCTGCCAAACCAGCCGGTTATCTCGATGGCCAACCAACAGGCCGCATTTTGATCGTGCGTGGTATTTTTACGGTGTTTTCACTCGGCTTGGATGATCTAGCGAAAAAACTGCAGGATCGGGGCTACGACGTTCAAGTTACAACCGCGGCCGGTTCCAATTTCGCGGCACGGCAGTTGCGAGATTCCATTTACAGTGCCAAGGACAAATCGCCGTTGATCATTATCGGTCACAGCCTCGGCGGTGATCTGGCTCCCATGCTGGCTCAGACTTTTGCGGAGAAGAGCGTGCCTGTGGATATGCTGATCATGCTCGATTCGACCATGCCGACTTCACCGCCGGTCAATGTCAAACGTTGCGTCAATCTGTATCAATCCAATGCAACACCTGAATGGGCGCGGCTGTTTCGCGGGGCCAATATCAGCGCGAAATCCCAGAATACGGAATTGATCAACATCGATATTCGCAAGATTGCCGGTAAAGATAAAACGGCAGGCATTAACCATTTCAACATTGACGCTAATCCATGGATTCACGACTTGATTATCGATGCCGTGAAACAGGCCGATCCAGGTCCTGGTCCCGCTGTCGCAAATGCCGTCGGAATATCGAATCCCAATCAACCTGTCAGAAATGTGCGACTCCCGGATCAACCGATCCTCACGCCTCAAAGAAAATTCAATAGCCCGGCACTGCCTGGACAGAATCAAGCTCCGATAGATCAACGACAAAACCGAGGGATACAATAATGGACTGGTCGAATACTCCCCAGCTGATTGTTGCCGTGACTGTGACCAGTTATTGGGCCTGCGTGCTGGCGATGGTCCTTCGCAGTTGGGCCCGGTTCCGGGTTTCCTCCGGATCATTGCCCAAAGATCGGCTGGAAAAACGGATGTGGATCATCTGGGCACCGACGATCGTCGCCTGGGTCGTGTTGTCGTGGAGCTCGCACAACCTGATCCTGAAAACTCATTCGGAAAATTCAACCAGCTTTTTGTATCAGACGCTGCTTGGCTGCATCTGGATCGCGGCGATGGCAGCCCTCACCGCATTTGTGTTAACAACCCGCTGTTGGCTGAGCATGGGACGCAACTGGAGCATGGCCGTAACGCCTGGCAAAAAAACCCAACTGATCACGGACGGTCCCTTTGCCAGTGTTCGACATCCGATTTATGCGCTCAGCCTGTTATTGATGCTCAGCACGCTGGTGGTGGTCACCAATGGGCCGATGTTAGTCGTGGCAGCGATCCACTGTACCATGCTGATTCTGAAATCATGGAACGAAGAACGCTATTTGACATCAACCCATGGTCAACAGTATTTGGAGTATCTCCAGCAGACCAACCGCTTCGTACCCACCCGCGCCGTTTGGAAATTGCTGTTTCGCCAAACAACGTGAGCAGTGGCTGGACATGTTGTCATTTTTCAGGCAACTCAATGGGTAGCTAACGCCTGAATTCGTTTGTCGATTGTTGAGTGAATAGGCGATCTTTATCGATAATCGTTCGCGGTGTTTTCTGATGTTCGACTTGAGTTGAGCGACGATTAAGCGACCTGTTTTGAGAAACTTCCGTTCGTTTCCCAGGATTGCGAACAGTCCTTGTCGCTGGTCAAAGCCGAAACTCGGCCAGCTGGTTCGGCAAGTTTTCCGACTCGCTCCGTTACCAAAAACCATATTGGTCCGATCGATTGGGAACCTGCTTCCGATCACGGGCAGACCGCCGTATTGGTCTCACTAGGCACGGCTTACTTGGGGAGTGTATATTGGCGGCCACAAATAAGGAGAATTCAATTGGCACACCAACCGCAACGCGAAACTGACCCTGTTTTCGAAGACTTCGATCCGTATATTTCTGCCGATCGAGACGTTCCGGAATTCACCTGGAAGGCAGTCATTTTTGGTTCACTGTTCGGCATCATTTTTGGTGCCTCGACAGTTTACCTGGCGCTCAAAGCGGGGTTGACGGTCTCGGCTTCGATCCCGATTGCTGTGTTGTCCATCTCCGTGTTGCGGATGTTTGGGCGGGCGACCATTCTGGAAAACAATATGGTGCAGACCATCGGTTCGGCAGGTGAATCGGTGGCAGCCGGAGTCGCGTTCACAATCCCGGCGCTGTTGTTCCTGTCGGAAGGTTCGCGCGGCGAAGAGTACTTCAGTTATCTGCAGATCATGATGTTGGCGGCGGTGGGTGGGATCCTGGGCGTGTTGTTTATGGTGCCGCTGCGGAGGTCATTGATCGTCGCTGAGCATCGGAACTTGCCCTACCCGGAAGGGACCGCCTGCGCTGATGTGCTGATTGCCGGTGAAAAAGGGGGCAAGATGGCCGGCATCGTGTTCGGCGGCGTTGGACTTGCGGTGCTTTACAAAGCCGCCAATTCGATTTTTTC
>JBGSXT010000901.1:0-4550 GCA_041751295.1 Mariniblastus sp. | reverse complement strand
CACACTCCAATACCAGATCAGACCAATGATCGGCACCAGAGCGACAGTGAATATCAGTTTCTCCCGCACTTTTGCCCGGAAACGGGTACCACAGCCAGGAGTCGCGTTGGCATGAACCAAATTGAACAGCACACACGAATTGGCGACATGTCCAAGCAGGATGAGAACCCATTCTGCAAATTGCATAGTTATCCGGATCGGCTGAGGGGATTCAGAATGCGGGGTCAGGTCATACGGACCGGCCAGCAGCGGCCGAACTGACAATTGTTTCCACGATCGACAACAGTTGATCCAGTCGAAACGGCTTGTACAGAACAGCACCCGGTCGCAGGCCAGCTTTGCGGGCTTTGACAATCGCATGTCCGGGATCATAGCCAAAACCGGTCATCAGGATCAGGTTGGGCTGGGCGTCACGAGTAACTTCCTTCAATTTCAGCAGCAATTCGTGGCCATTCATGTCGGGCAATCGAATATCCGCAATCACGGCATCGTATTCCCAGTCGGAGTTCATGATCATCAAAATCGCTTCGCCTCCTTCGTGGGCTGTTTCCACCACACAACCGTACTTTTCCAGCAGATTGTGAGCCGACGTCCGCACCCCTTCATCGGCATCAATCACCAACACATTCCGATTTCGCAACGCCGGCCGTTTTTCGATCTGCATGCTCGCCGGCACGGCCTCTTCGGGAGCCATCTTTTCACCGACTTTCTGAATCACCTGTTTGATATCGCGTGAATTCCGGATGATCTTCTTCAACCGCTGGACGACATCGGGGTTATGACCAATGTAGCTCTCCATGACAGTGACTGTATCATTCAAAATCTCGTCGATCGGCAAGGCGACGGCGGCGTGGATCAATTCGACGCTTTGTTGGGCCGCATTGGTTTTCTGGGCGACCAGCAACTCGAGTGTATTCAACGCCTGGGCAATGTCGCGGGCAAACGATTGGACGAAACTCAAGTCACTTTCACTGAACGCACCGACCTCCCGACTTTCGACATTGAAAGTCCCAATCACATGTTCATGGTAGATCAGCGGGACGGTCAACGAGCTGCGGGCACCGATATGCCCGTCAAGATACAGCGGGTCAGTCGTAGTGTCCTCACATAGATAGCTGTTTCCGGTCGCTGCGACGAATCCGGTCACACCGTTGTCGGTGGCCCGCGCATACAGTGGCATGCGCGACCGCTCCGAGTCGATTCCGACAGACAGCAACGGCTCGAGGCGGCCCGTTTCTTCGTCGATCAACCGAATTTCCACGTTCTCGTAATTCAACAGGTCCTGCGAGTAATGCAGAATATTTTCCTTTAACAACTCGATTCTGTTTTCGACGTCCATCTCGAAAATTTCTTCCGGTCGCAGATCGGCCAATGCCATTCCGGCCTGATGCAACGCTTCGAGCTTCTGCCGCTGCAAAGTATTGTCCGTGGAATCGCGCAGTGTCACAACCAAATTCTGAGTCTGCCCCAGCTGGTTGACCACCGGAGCGACATTCAACTGGAAGTACCGATCGTTGATATGCATCGTGGCCTGGCAATTCTGCTGGTATGTACACGCAGTCGTTAACGGGCTGAGTTCAGCACCGATGATATTGGGATTGCCAAGGGCCTGATAGAAGTTGATTCCGGCCAAGGGCTGGCCGGGGAACCATTCGGATAATTTGCGATTCGCGAGGACGATCTGGTTGTCGCGGTCCAGCAGCGCAATGCCGTCGGGCATATTGTCCAGCATCAACCAATGTCGAAAAAGATCGGTTGCGATGTCACCATTGGCGTCACCGCGTCCGGTGGAATCCAGAAAGATGCCATCCACTCCACCCTCGGCAAGCAGCTTGAGAGCCTGCGCCGGCTCTTCCACCTCGACGATTTCGAAAGCATCCGAAAAAGGGAGTGGTGGTTGAACGCTATCCTTCTTTGCACCCTGAAAGCGAAGAATTCGAGGCAAGCGACTGAACCCGTATGACGTTGGGGGAATCAGAACAAAAGCGGCAAGTCGAGTTTACCAATTTGAGGCTTTCGTGATTCCGGGAATTTTTTCGATCTATTCGACTTTTTTCGAATAACTCCTTCAATAAGAATCGACAAACTCAATGTAATCAAGTTGCAAAATAATTGTATGAAGCGATAAAGTGGGCAAATAGGAACGACAACCGCTTGTAACGCTGAACACTGCTGCATTCGGGAATGATTCAGTGCTGCCGGTTAACGATTGGGAAGCTGCCGACAATCGCATTTAATGGATATAATTTCGGCAACAGGTTAAAATCCGATATGGCAAAAAAGAAAAAACAGGAGAATAAAGTCCGAACCGAGTTTCGCAAGCGGCATGACTCGAAACATCGAAAAAAAGATTTTACCCGCGAATTCATGGATGGCAGCACAAACGTTGAAGACCTCGGAAAATCCGAACGGGTTTCGGGAAAGGGGGATTTGACCCGGAAACGTACGGTCCAAGGCCAGCAGGACACGGATGACCGCGATGGGTTTCAGGTCGATTTGCAGGTCGATCGCCAACACTGTCTGCGTGGTCGAGTCATCCGCGTACATGGACTCAACTCGATCGTACGGACTGACGATGGCATTCCCTACGAATGTTCCATCCGGGGAATACTCAAATCGCTCTCGACCGATTTGCAACATGTGGTCGTCGCTGGTGATCAGGTCTTTATTCAACCGGTTGATCACGAGCAGGCCGTCATTGTTCGAATCGAAAAAAGATCGAATCAGCTCTCACGTACCAGTCGGGGGCGTCAGCAGATTCTGGTTTCCAACATTGATCAGGTTCTGATTGTGGCCAGTGCTGCCGAACCCTTTCTCAAACCACACCTGATCGATCGATTTATCGTGACGGCTGAGAAATCGCGAATTCAGCCAATCATTGTCATCAATAAAATCGACCTGGTTCCAGCAGCCGATCTGCAGCCAGCGGTCGGGGTGTGGGGGCAATTGGGCTATCCCATTCTGCTGATTTCGGTAAAAGAGAATTTCAATATTGGACAATTGAAACGAATCGTTGCCGGCAAAGACAGTGTTGTGACTGGTCAAAGCGGAGTGGGCAAGTCGTCGATCCTGAATTCCATTCAGGAAGGGTTGGATATTCGAGTTTCCGCAGTCAGTTCAGAGAACAATAAAGGGCAACATACAACGACAACGGCAGCGCTGATTCCGCTTGACATTGGAGGTCATTTGATTGACACGCCCGGCATTCGCCAATTTCAACTATGGGATATTATCCCGGAAGAGGTCGCAGGTTATTTCCGCGAGTTCCGCCCCTACGTGACCGCTTGCCGATTCCCCGATTGTACGCATACCCATGAAGAAGACTGCCTGGTCAAATACGCCGTTGCCGATGGCAGAATTGATGTGCGGCGATACGAAAGCTACTGCCAAATCCGCGAGGGATAAGGAAGATGGCGGCACCACGCCCCGCTATTTTAATTCTGCGACGGCGGGGTGTCGCAGCACACTGAAACTCTGGCCTTCGTTTCCGTCTTGCGCATTTTAATTAGCGATCAAGTTTCCAAGCTTCCAGCCAGAACTGGCCTCCCCGTTTCATCTGGAAATCGCTGGTCAGACGCCGTTGCATATCCGGCAAGTGGCCAGCCCCGTAGAAAATCGCCAATTTCCGATTGCCGGCAGCAATTTCCGATTCCATGACTTCCATCGCCTTGCCGTTTCGATGGTTGATAATCGTGGAGCCTTCCCGCCCTTCGAAAATGGCCATCCCGCCTTCCATATTCATCATCTCTTTGGAAAACAGCTGCCGCATTTGCATTTCTTTGTCTTTGGCAAACGCGACTCGCAGCAAATCAAGATTGCCCATCGACGAACGGCCACTTTGAGCCATGCTCTGTCCCATCGCCTTGAAAAACATCTTGGTAAAACTCTCGTCGTTATTCTTCATGCTTTCCAGAAATTCTTCAGGCGACATATCGGCGTGCACGAAATTTTCTTTCTCATAATCGATATGTTCCAATTGAAATTCCAGGCCCAAAACCGTTTGCATGCCAATTTGCAGAGCGGCAATCGGGTTCAACCCGCCACTTGACTCGCGCGCGCCACCCTTGGGAATCACCGTCCCTTCGGGTGCCACCAGCTCAAACAGCACGGCATCATATTGTTCAAACAATCGATTCAGTTCCTCGTAATATTCCTGCTCGCCAATATGAACAACGCCAATCAGGTCGACTTGAACCGGCTCGCCATCCTCGGCGTCCATGACATAGCGGGTGATGGAAGTTTCAAAGGCAATCGGTTTACGCTTTGAATCCCGCCGCACCCGCATGAAGTGGTCGATCTCATGACTGGATGATTTCGTCGCTTCGGATTGGACCGGCTCGCCCGCTGGCTCAGCGTTCTCTTGTGAATCAGCATCAACGGGAATATTCGCACCTTCGACTGGGGAAACAGCGGCTGGCGGATCAGCGACAGTCTGGCCAATGGACTGGATTGGCAAACAGAACAGGGGACACAAACAACAGGCCGTTAACAGTTTTTTTCGCAACATTTCAATTTGCTCTGAATTTGATTTTGTGGACGTTCGAATTATA
>JBGSXT010000900.1:0-1729 GCA_041751295.1 Mariniblastus sp. | reverse complement strand
CGTCAATCGGGCCATCCGTCAGTTGAATCGACTGGATCCCATTGATTATGTGCCTCCGTTTCGCGGGCGGGCGCTGCATTTGTTGTGTCGGGACAAACGATTCGAGCAACTGGAAATTGATTTTCAGGAACTGGAGCGGCGCAAGCAGGCAGAATATCAGAAACTCGATCGCATGATTCAATTGGCGACGACGCCCCAATGTCGGCAGCTGGAAATTTTGAAGTATTTTGGTGACCCGGACCAACGAATCTGTCAACGCTGTGACAACTGTGCAAGCCGATCCGGCGGAAATTCGTTGACCGCGAAAGAACCTCATGATCGCGACGCCTGCTTGTATGCCATCCAGGTGGCACTCAGCGGTGCCGCCCGCACGCACGGTCGAATCGGCAAGACATTGATCGCGCAAATGCTGACGGGTTCGACTTCAAAAAAAGTCCAAGGGCTAGGGCTGCATCGATTGAGTACGTTCGGATTGCTCAAGCCACTTCGACAAAATGGCGCCGTCGAATTGCTGGATTGGCTGATCGATAATGGATATCTGAAACAGTTGGAAACAACAAAGTTTCGGCCGGTCATCCAATTATCGGAGACCGGCAAGTCGCTGATGTCCGGATCCTTGACCAGTGATATTCTCGATCGGATGCAACCCGGTTTAATCAACTCGTTGTCTGCGAGCCTGCAAGGCAAGTCCCCGAAACTGGCTGACGGCGGCAACGGGATGGAAATTGATTCAAGCCATGCTGCGACAGATAACCAGCAACCGACAGTGGCGGGCGGAGCTGCAGTCGAAATCACCGACGTCGGGACCGATTCAAAACTGCCGGATGAGGCAACCATCCGAAGACGCGTCGATTTGCCTGAACCGGGAACGATCAAGCCTTCCTGGTATTGGACGTGGAAGCTGTTCAACGACGGTTTTAGTGCGGATCAGGTGCGTCAAGTTCGCCAAATCGACGGCTCGACATTATCCGATCATCTGCTGCTTGCCGCAGAAAATCGCCTGCAGTCCGAACCGACATGGTTATTGACTGGCGAGCAAGTCAATTTGCTGCGGCAGTTTATTGACGAAAATCATGGTGCAAACAAAGCGAAGTTGATATCAAGGTTGCCGAATCCGTTGACGACGCAACAATTGTTGTACTATTTGAATGCAACTGGCTAATCCGCCCGCGCGCCCCTTGGTTTCAATCTAAAGCGGCTTAGGTTATTCGCAGCGCACTTTGTCGGTCTTTCCAATTGAGAATGAAACAGCACGGTATAATTGCATTCAACGATTCGACTTGGCCCCGCTTCGCAAAATCAGTGGAAATTGAATAGAATACCGCGATAGCCGATTTGCGTTGTGCGAACACCAATCTGGGCCAGATAAGCCCGACTTTCAGGATACATGATGGAAAACAATCATAAGGATGGCAAAACACGAGCCGATGGCGAAACGCGACCTGCTCGCGGAATCAATTTCTGGATCATGGTGTTTGTCATTGCGGCCCTGATCGCCTGGATGGTTTTTGGCCTCAACAACCTGGACTATTCACATGTTTCGTACGGCTTCCTGAGCAATCTGGTTGATGGAAAAGACTACGACGGTGAAGTCATTGTTGATGAAAATGGTAAGGAACTGGGAAATCCAATCGAAACGATTGAGTTCGTCGAACAGGGTGCCTACGGAACCTTTTTTGAGAATCGGATTCCGGCGGCCGAGCCAAAAAGGAAATCCGACGGCAGCATT
>JBGSXT010000899.1:0-3470 GCA_041751295.1 Mariniblastus sp. | reverse complement strand
CAATCTGGATTCAGGGTTCTCAAAGCGACTATACTTCCGGGTCTGACCATCCACGCGGAAAACGGAGTTTCGGCGATGCGAACGATTGCGATTATCAATCAAAAAGGGGGCGTGGGCAAAACGACCACCGCCGTCAATTTGAGCGCTGCCCTGGCCGAATCCGGGAAACGGGTCTGGCTGATCGATCTTGACCCACAGGCCCATGCTTCGTTGCATCTGGGAGTCGCCATCGTGGATGAAGTCCCGACGATGTACGATGTGCTAACCGGTCAGGCAGAACTGGCCAATGTTTGCCAGGTTGCCGGCCGAAATCTCTGGTTGTCGCCCTCGCACATCGATCTGGCAGCAGCGGAAATGGAATTAGCAGGCGAAGTCGGTCGCGAAATTATTCTGCGCGATGCCATTGGAGACATGGCCGGCGAGTTCGATTTCGTGATCCTCGACTGCCCACCGTCGCTGGGTGTATTGACGTTGAACGCGCTGACGACGGCTGACGAAGTCTTTTTGCCCCTGCAGCCTCATTTTCTGGCCCTGCATGGGCTCAGTAAATTGCTCAAGACTATTGAACTTGTTGCCCGGCGATTGAATCCAACGTTGGTATTATCCAGCATTCTGTATTGCCTGTACGACAGTGGGACCCGGCTGGCGGCGGAAGTCATCAGCGACGTGGAGCAGTTTCTAGTGGATGAACGGAATACGAATTCAGTCTGGGGCAATGCACAAAGTTTTGATACCCGCATCCGCCGCAACATTCGCCTGGCGGAAGCACCCAGTTATGGCCAGACCATTTTCCAGTACGCCGCAGATTCCAACGGAGCGCAGGACTACCGTTCATTGGCCATGGAAGTCATGCAGCAGGGACCTGCCGTGGTTCGTCCCCAGTCCGTTGCCTTGCGCAACGATCGCTGTTTCCAGGTGTGAGTTGTGATTTCAGCACCTGCTGCCCGGTAAGTCCTGTGCACTTCCTGACAACGCATTTTCACTGGGGCACCGCCTGTTTCCTTGGCATCCACTAGCCTACGACGGTCCAGTCGGCGGAGGGCTTTCTCATGACTGATAACCTGACTATGGCAACAGCAATCCGTTTTCGATGGCGATAAATCTCTTTGCAGCATTGATCAACGAAGCGGCTGACAGTTTTTTGACGCCATAAACTTCGGTCGTAACACCGAACTTCGAATGGATCCGTTCGAGAGCCAGGTCAAAGTCGCCATCACCTGATGCCAACACGACGATGTCGGTACTTCCGGCATATTCCAACATGTCCAGCGTAATGCCCACGTCCCAATCCCCTTTTGTGCTGCCATCGCTGCGCTGGATATAGGGTTTCAGTTTTACGGTAAAGCCGATGTCCCGCAGGATCTGTTGAAATTGCTGCTGCTGTTGGTTTTGACGATCGATTGCATATGCGAAGGCCGCCACAATCTGGCGGCCCTGGCTGACCGTTTGCCAAAACGCGCGGTAGTCAAAGTGTCGCGAAAACGCCTGTCGGGTTGTGTAATAGATGTTTTGAACATCGACGAAGATGGCGACCCGTTCAGTTGGCACGATGATCTTTTCGAGTCGTTTGGAGAAAGGTTATTGCGGAAGTTGACAGGAATGAGATCGCGAAATATACCCATTGTTCAAGGGCTAATGCAGGCAGGTGAAAATTTACCAAAGTAGAACAGTTGTCGCCAACTGTTGCGAAACAGTTGGGGACAACTGTTCTACTCTGATTCGGTATGCTATTAGCTGGCGAACGCCTAATTCCACGAGAGTCCTTCTGGCAGTTGATTGAGGGATTGGCAGCCGTCTTTCGTTACGATCACCATGTCCTCAATTCTTATCCCGCCAACTGCTTTCGAATACAGTCCCGGTTCGATCGTCAACGCATCGCCGACGACCAGCGGCGGGCCTTTGAAGTCCAGCAGTGGCGGTTCATGAACGTCGAGTCCGATCCCGTGTCCCGTGCCGTGAACCATGCCGCAGTAATCGTCTGGCTCTGACTCGTCCGGCAGGCCAATCTTGAAACCGTGCTCGCTGATTTTTTCGATGACGGCCCGGTGCACATCTTCGCCCGTCACTCCCGCTCGCGTTGCCTGTTGTCCGGCCTGTTTGGCGGCAACCACCGCTGAGTGCATCCGAACAAGCTGCTCGGAGATTTCGCCGTGAACTACGGTTCGGGTGCAATCGCCGTTATATCCGGTTGACCGATTCTTTGGAAAAATATCAATGATGACGGGCTGACCGGTTTTCAGAATGCCACTTCCCAAATTGTGGCAATCGGCCCCTTCGGGTCCGCCGGCAATGATGCTGGGGACCGAAGCATAACCCTGCTGCAACAGAAATACATCAACGGCGGTTCTGACCTTTTCGCTTGTCAACACCGAGCCGGAGTGCATCAGCGTACCGTCCGATTTGGCTGATGCTTGGGCGATCATTTCGCACGCTAGTCGCACGGCATCTTCGGTTACTGATTGAGCTTCGCGCAACCAGTCAACTTCCTGCTCATCTTTGGCCCGTCGTTGGGCGACGCCCATTTCCCGGTCGCACAGGACGTCAATATTCTGTGCCCGCACGATATCGGCAAATATCAGCGGCAGCGTCCGATCGGCGACAACCGAGGCAATTCTGTTTCGTTTCAGAAACTCCGCAGCAGCTTGCGCCGTGGCAGTTTCGCGGTCCCCCGATAATCCCTTCTCGGGAGCGAAATCAGCTGGACAGGCAACGGCATCGGCACGGGCATGTTGACGAGCGCGGTGCATTTCGATGTCGCGCAGAATCAATGTCGACCGGTTGTTGATCGTGATCAGCGCGACTGGGTCGCCGACGTTGAAGCGGATCGCATGGTAGAGAGACGCGTTGATGGCGGGAATGCCAGCCATGATGGTTGCGGTGCCGGACGACATGGTTTTTCAAAGGGTCTCAGATTATTGATTAGACGCGAAATATCGTAACCGGTCACGACGATTAAACCAAACCCTTGAGCAAGATTTCAGGGTTCAGATTTTGGATTTTGGATGGTCGCGGTTGGGGGACTGCTGCTGACTTTTTTCAGGGGCCGGATGGTGTCGTGCCGGTTGAATTCCGTTATCCGACATTGATCCGAATCTAAAACAGCAAGCCAATCAGAATCCCAACCAGAATTCCAAAGAGGATGCAAAACAGGCCAGTGATGAACAGGGTTAGTATGGAAACGGATGGTGTTTCGGAGGGCAAGCGACCGGCGACTTTGTATTGACCGCTAATTGAGGACATGGGTGGCGACGACTTTCTGCCGGGAGGTGCAGCGAACGATCCCGTGTCCTGAGCGGGATCATTGATGCTGAGTGTCTGGTTCAGCTGGTTGCTTGCCGAGTAATCACTCAATTCGCCCATCGCCATTTCGGCAATATCACTTGGATCCGTATCCTGATCGTCGACGGAATCCAGTGGGGCCGGCATCCAGCGGGATCGGGTGACTTCTTCGCTGACCAGCAGACTTTCAT
>JBGSXT010000898.1:0-7885 GCA_041751295.1 Mariniblastus sp. | reverse complement strand
AAACTGATTACCTCTCGAAACCGAATCGCACGATCATTATATGAAACTGTAACGGGGAAACGAGCAATTACCGCCACTGCAAACCTTTTGGGAATCAATACAAACGTTTTCATAATTTCTCTTCTGTTTTTTCTTCCTGTTCTGAACACTCTTTCACCCGCTCAAGTTCAGGTCAGCGGGCCTGACGTGGTCGAGCAGAATGCCGCTTTCATTCCGGCCAACGGCAAAGAATATTACGGTGCTGTTACCGAAGGTCCCGGTGAATACTTCGCCGTCTGGTTGGGGATCGCGGGAGGCTTGGATTCCGACCCGGGTATCTACGCGCAGCGGATAACGCCCGACGGCGGTTTTTCGCACTGGGCAGTCTGAAAATTTGTCGGGATCCGGACCGGAATCCGTTCGGGGTCCCCTCGGTGGCATGGAACGGCAAAGTCTATCTTGTCCTCTGGCACGAACTGGACATGCTGTACGGAGCGCGCGCCGAACCGGATGGAACCGTGCTGGACCCGGACGGTTTTCCGATCGACGTTTTCAACTCAATTGACTTGCATCCGGCGATTGCCAGCGACGGAGAAAATTTTCTGGTTGTTCAGGCGGGCCAGAATGGAGACCTGGTCGGCGTCCGCATCGGTGGCGACGGAACAGTCCTGGATTCAAACCCGATCACGATTTCGTCCGGAGCATCGGGACTGGGCATCCCGCAGATCGGCTGGGGGGCTGGTGTTTACACCGTGGTCTGGGCGGAAGCACCGAATCAGGCAATTCGCGGTGCCCGCATGACGCCCGACGGTCTGCTGCTTGATCCCGGCGGCTTCAATATTTCTGGCGGCGGAGCAGATGTCGACGCCTTCATCGACTTTGACGGTCAGAACTTTTACGTGACGTGGACGCGGGACGTCGGTGGCAACGACGTTCTGATGGCTTCGCACGTGACACCCGGCGGCCAGGTCGCTTCCGGACCAATGACGCTGCTCAGCGGCTCCAGCTTCGGAATCATCGCCCTGCCGCATGTCGCCTGGAACGGGACACATCACCTGATTACGATCACGACGGGCGAACCTCTCTTTTCCAACAGTGATCTATACGCCCTGCGGGTCGATGTCGACGGCGTTCCCATTGAAATGCCGTTCCCGGTTTCCACGATCGAGGGAGAGAGCGCCATGCCCTTTGGCGTTGCGACAGTCGACGGCCAGTGGTTTGTGCAATGGGAAGGTTCGGAAATCATCGGTTCATCCTTCCATTACGACACCGAAGGTTCCCGCGTCGCCGCAGACGGAGACGTTCTGGATCAACCGCATCTGGAGGTCGCCACGAACGCGGCGTGGCAATTGTCCAGCGCCTGCGCTTTTGATGGAACCAATTTCCTGTGCGTTTTTGACGACGAGCGTGAAGGCCCCAATAACTATCACGAAAAGCGGAAGGTGACATCAATGGCGACGGTGTCGTCAATCTGCTGGATGTCGCACCGTTTGTGCAATTGCTGTCTGGTGAATGAACTTCACGGGTTCAACTGATAGTAGCACACAGGTAACGATCCATGGAGCAAGTCCGTGGCATTTGCGTAAGGGAGTATGAGGGAATTAGGGATGTTTGTTGTTTGTAGTTGACACCTTAAGTTCTATTTGACTGGTGTCGTGTGATTGATGATCCAATCACCGATTTTTTTTAGGGCCTCCGGGTTAAACGTTTCCTGGATCGTAACGTACTCCCCCATGCCGCCCGTTTCACTTTTCTGGAACAGGTGATTGAGCCCGTCCAGGATAACAATCTCAAAATCCTGGTTGCGCCCCTCAGCCAGCGCCTGTTGGATGACAGGCATGTTCAGTTCGGGAAGCACCTGCGTGTCTTTCGAGCCGACGATGGCCAACACCGGGCATTTGATGTTTGTCAACGCTGGTCGAGGGTTGTAGTTAAGAAAAAACCGCATCCAGTTTCCCTGCAGCTGTTGCATTTCGCCCTTAACGGCAGCGCGAATGTTCGCGCCCGCTTGCTCACGGTCAGCTTCGGGAAGTTTTTGAATGATCGCTTCGATCGCTTCGTCGACTTTGACGGATAAATCTTCATCAGGACCTGCCTTGGAGGCGATATCCAGAACGGCGCGGTTGACCGACCTAATGATCTCAAGTTCCGATTCGCCGACTCCGGCCGCCCGCGCCATTGCCTCCGATTGCGATTGCGAAATCGAGGCACCATTCACACCGGTCGCCGCCAACAAAACTACGAAGGCAATATCGTCCCGCAATCCGACCACCATTGGTGCGATCAGGCCCCCCTCGCTGTGACCCGCCAATCCGATTTCAACGGGATTGATGCGGTCGTGCGTTTTGAGAAACTCAACTGCTGCTGAGGCGTCGCGGGCAAAATCTTCGGTCGTTGCCGATCCAAAATCGCCTGTCGACTCTCCAAAACCTCGATCGTCGTATCGCAAAACAGCGATGCCGCGACGGGAAAGATAGTCGGCAAGGACGAGAAATGGTTTGTGTTCCATCAACGATTCGTCACGGTCCTGCGGCCCGGAACCACTGATCAAAACGACCGCTGGGTGACGGCCGGGGTTTTGGGGAATCGTTAACGTTCCCGCCAACATTATCTGGTCAACCTGATTCTGGAACTTGACTTCTTCGTCATCGTAGGGAAACGGCCCAACCGGTTTTTGGGGCCGGTTCGCCCAGACGTCTTCCGACCTGTACTCAGTTAATTGTTTCTTTAGTGTCAATGGCACAGCGCGGCCCGCTTGATTCCATGTGCCTTCGGCGGTGTCCTTCGTTTCATTCAACTTGCCGGAATAACTCAATTTGATTTCCGGGATGTCAAAACGGATGGCATCTCCCTCGACCGACCAAGTTCCTGGAAATCCAGTACGCGCTTCGGTGATACTGTCGAAACGGACTGCGGTCTCACCCGATTCAAGCGTTACAACGCGAAATTGCATCACGGGTTCTATTACGCCCATTTGCAGTTTTCCAACCCAGGCTTCCCTCAGGGTTTCCGTTGCCTTCAATTCGGGCATCGGCTCGACGGTGCCAGCTCTCGCAAGCGTAAGCGGCAGATCGATTCCGTTCTGAGCAAACGTTCCGGTCGCAACGTTTCCCCCCTTGGACAATTTGCCTTTGAATTCTGCGCCCAACTGGGGTATCGAAAACGCGAATGTCGCGGAGTCGATCTTGATATCGGCCAGTTCCAACCGGGCATTCCCTTGATCCAGACTACGCAACTCGCCGGACTGTTCGTCGCCATTTTGATTAATATCGATTTCCAGTCGCAACTTGATCCCGCGCGCATCCAGCGTTCCGAGCCAGGTATTGGTCTTGGTTTCCTGGGCTAACACTGCCGAAAAGGAACCATAAATCACCAGCACAACTGACAAAAACGGGAATCGAAACATCGATTTATCCTCCAAAGATTAGGCTGATCGCGTGTCTGCTGCGGCCACCGTCAAAATCTGGTGCTGGGGAAATGGCTATCCGCAGTACGGCATCCATTCTAACGAAAATCAACTGGTCGTTGATGCAATTGCTGAATGAAACCAGGCAACCTGGTTACCGAAAACGTTGCCAGTTGTGATGGGTTTCGATTGTGCCAAAAAAAATGGCAGTTGGCATTTTGCGTGCCAACTGCCAGGTTGATGACTATTCGTGATCTTCGAGTCGGTTCCCAAAATCAGGCCGCAGCTTTTTTTGCGTTCCTGGAATTTTCCGGTCCGAGTTCTTCTCTCAGGATCAACATTTCGGGTGGAGCTTCGATTCCCAATCGTACTCTGTCGTTGGACAGTCGCACGACGGTCAATACGATTTCATTCCCCAGTATTATTTTCTCGCTTTCACGTCTGGACAAAACCAGCATCTTGCGAATCCTCCTTGTAGCGATCAAGTTTTATCAGAATAAATATGAATCAATTGCAACCGGCCAATTCCATCGAGTTGGCCAGAAGTGTTTTATGAAATCTTTCGCCCGTTGAACCGTAGAAAAAAATTGAGTTCTGTTCTGATTCCCAAACCGCTGTAAGTTTGACGCTTCTTGGTCCGTGCAGGCAATAAAACACACCGCACATTTTTCCACATTTGGTCAGTAACTTCTCTGTGATTTGAAAGACACCTTCCTCAAAATCGTTTCTTTGGCATAACGTTTGAGAGACAAAAATTTTCAGCTGTTCCAAATTTTCAATCTCAACACGGTCCTGCTGCATTTTCTGCAACTGCTCCTGGTTGGTGCGTTAGCGGCATTCGCAAACGAATCTGCAACTTGAATATTGCGGGTCAACACAGGAAAATATCGGTCCCTGATAAATGGTGACCATTGAAGAAAAGGCGCATTTTTCACAGCTTTTTAATGTCAGCCAAACCTTGGGGGAAAACCAACATAATCGGATCAGTAAAGCTTTCAGGGCCAGCTGTTATCCGCCATCTGACATGCGATAATTGAAATGTCCCTCATCCGACGAAAAAACGAAAATGGGTTTCAGTGTCAATTCGGATTTATTCCGCGGACCGATCGATCTGCTGTTGTTCCTGGTGCGTCGCCATGAATTGGATCTATCAGGGATTTCGCTGGCAGCCATCGCCCAACAATTTGGCGAGTATTTGGATGTTTTGGAGGCCATCGAAGTCGATGCGGTTGGCGATTTTATTGAGGTTGCCAGCCAGCTGGTGGAGATGAAATCGCGGGCTGTATTACCGCGCAACGAATTCAACAGTGATGATTTTTGTGCCGACCCGCGCGAAGATCTGGTACATCGATTGCTGATGTACAAAAAGTTCAAGGATGCGGCGGTGCTGTTGGAAGAGCAGAGTCAGCTATGGCAAATGCGGAGCCGTCGCCTGGCCGACGATCTGCCAGCCAAACAACCTGATTTTTCCGATCAGCCGATCAGAGATCTCGAGCTGTGGGATTTGGTCAGCGCGTTCGGGCGGGTGTTGAGGGACAATCTGCCAAGGCCACAGGAAAACATTGTCTACGATGAGACACCGATCCAGATCTACATGCAGCAGATTCACAGCCGGCTGGCGAAAGAAGGCCATCTGTTATTCACATCACTATTTATGCCGGGTATGCACAAGTCGGCGATGGTAGGAATTTTTCTGGCCGTGCTGGAACTCGCCCGTTACCACAATATTGAAACCCGCCAGCTCGAATTGCATACGGAAATCGATATTGTCGCTGCCGCAGGTTTCGATCGACATGCCGAATTCGCCGATGCAGACAACTATGGCCAAAAAACGACAATACCAGGCGATCCGGCGTCACTGGTGGAGTAGCGATTACAATCAACGGTTAAATTCGAATTCATCGAAGCAGGATGACCGTTGTCACACTCGTCAAAAACAATGAATGGCGCTCAGTGTTCCAACGGTAAATTCAGCTGCGGTTTACTCGGCGGCGTCAGTCGGATGTGCCACGCGTGCTTCGACCGAGTTAATCAATAACTTCCAGTCTTCGATTAACGTGCCGGCAACTTTGGCGTTACTGATCATGTAGTGCAATCGTCTGGTGGCTGGTCCATCCGGTGCATTGTCGAACAGATTCTTGAGAAAGTAAGGTGGTATCGCTTGATAATACACTGTCGCTCTCACAATCACGTTCGTCGGATCGACGTCGTCAGGCAACTGAATCTGGTACAAAATGGCGTCGCTGCCGCTGCCGTCTGTGTACTGCGGATCGGCCAGCGCGTCGGGGCCGGGTTGAGTGGCTTTCAAATACGGGCCATTCAGAGCGCCTTTGGCCGCGTCCGGCCCTGCCGCTTTCCAGCCGCGAGGAAGCAGACGGTTGTCTTTAACCGTACGACTACCATGTATAAAGCTGGTCGTGAATTGGTGTTTCGTGTCGGAGAGCAACGTCTCGTAAATCTGAACTTGATCCTCGGACGTGATGATCTGGTGATGGGGTTGGTAGAGCTGACGATTCGATCCTTCTTCCGCTTCAAAGAATTCGGTTTTCAGATGCTGGCCGCCGGCATCAACCAGAATTCCGTTTCGATCGGTCCGACCAGAGCCCCAAACTATTTTATCGGTGCCATCTGTACTCTTTTCAACCACGAGCAATTCGACAAAGGCGCGGCGGAAGCCAACACCGCTGGGGAACCGATGTCCAACTTTGTTGTTGATATCCAGTTTCGCGTTTAGCAGACCTTCGTCGATCGCAACATCCAGCGCCAGATCGACGGTGTCGTGTCGCGCCTGATGTTTGAAATTCTTCATTGCGTGAACGATGTCCAGTTCGGACCCGGTCATGAAATCGTGCTTTCGCACACCCAATACTTCGTCAAATTGACGAAACAGCTCGACCAGGAAGACATTCAAGCCGACAAAGTTGTGTCGTTTAAAACCTTCCTCGCGAAATCGGATTTCGAGATTTTTGTGGTGCGTCAGGTTTTCCGCATCGGGGTATGTATCATCCTGGATCGTTGCGATACGCGACTGCAGTTTTTCCAGGCTGATGTTATTTTCGTCGTCGACAAGGTCACTCGACATATGGCAATCTTGGCAGGATTGGGCTTTCGGATTGTCCTTGTCAAATTCATTTTCAACTTCGCTGTTCAGCCATTCCAGATAGGTCGCCTGTTCGACATGGTGGTGGAATTTCTTGAACAGGGGAACAACTTCGCCAGCGACCAAAGAGGCCTGATCTTCGTTCGGTCCGGCATCGTGAAAGGGTTCGTCAATGACCGGCAGTGAAACCGTGTGACAGGTCCCGCACATTTGCGATGATTGAATGTATTCACTATGTTTGGGTTTGATCGCAACGCCATGCTCCATGGCGTAGGTCGAAATTTCTTCGTCCTTAAAGGGTCCGTAGATTTCATCGGGCGGACCAAAGTGGGTATTCCCGGTGATGGAATTTTCCAGATAGAACTGCAGGTACGGACGGGTATCATCGTCCGGTTGTACACGCGGCTGACTGCGGTGGCAGACCATGCAGCTGATGCCGTCCCGTGCGAGCGCCCCGTATCGGGCATCCCCAAATCCGATGTGTACACCCGGCTGGGCGATGGCATGCACGTGCGCCACCGAGAACTTGTGATCGGGATGCTGTTTTTCCTGGTCGAACTGGTGTTTGCCCATCGCTCCATGGCAACGTAAACAGGTATCGGCCAGGTTTTCCGTAACAAGTTTCACCTTGTCGGGATCGTCAGCGAATTCCCGTTTCAGGATTTCGACTTCGCTTTCCAGTTGCGAGTAGAATATCGGGTCCCGCCCCGCCAATCCCATCGGCGACCAACGCCATTCTCCGAACGGCGACACATGCCAACCGGCGTCCTTGTAATCGACATCGCCTTCCTCAAAAGCGATAAACATTGACGGTCCGAAAGGACCTACCAATCCGGCATGGCAACTCATGCATTGACTGGACGTGACTAAGTCCTGTTTTCCGCCAACAGCCTTCGTAACCCAGTCGTGTGTCTCGGGCGGTAAATGTTGGATATCGGCCTTCGTCTGAGTTGGAATCTGATCAAAGATTTTTGCAAACGAGCTGTTAAATTCCAATTCACACTGTTCGGGAAAATCGGTGCTGGTGCATTTGGGATGTGAAGTCACAGCAGTCGCCTCGAGCTGCGCTTGTTTTTCCTGTAGTTTGGCGTCCAGATTCTGATCGATTTCCAATTCAGCTAACTTGGACAGTTTGGCAGCTTCGCGCCACGAATCATCGACGCGAAAAATGATCGGTTCGCCAGGAAATCCGACGATGTTGCGTAGTGCCGCAAACGTGAACTCGTTGTTGCGCGATGGCGATTCAATCTGGGGGGATTGAGTCGCTGCGTGGCAGCGAATGCAATAATGACCAAAACCTGAATCGGCATGAGGAAACGGGTACGCGTGGTTGTCGTTGACTTTAGGCCGAAGGTCAGGAGTGTCGGCGGCCGGATATGGGTTGGACCAGAACCAGCCAT
>JBGSXT010000897.1:0-5942 GCA_041751295.1 Mariniblastus sp. | reverse complement strand
CCACCAACATGGCCGGTCGCGGTACAGATATCGTGCTGGGCGGCAATCCGGAAACGATGGCTTGGGCGCGATTGCAGGACAAATACCCGACTCGGTTGGACGTGCCGCCAGAAGAATGGGAGCTGCTGGTCAAAGAGATTGACAAAGAACACAATATGTCGGCCGAAGGCAAACGGGTCAAGGAACTTGGCGGTTTGCACGTGATTGGCAGCGAACGACATGACGCCCGGCGGATCGATTTGCAATTGCGTGGTCGTTGCGGTCGCCAGGGTGATCCGGGCAGCAGTCGGTTCTATTTGAGTCTGGATGATGATCTGATGCGGATTTTTGCCGGTCCGTACGTTCGTCGCGTGTTGGAGTTTGGTGGTTTTACGGACGACATCCCGATCGAAAATCGAATGGTATCGCGGCGACTTGATGGGGCCCAAAAGAAACGGGAAGAATACAACTTCGAGATTCGCAAAAGTCTGCTCGAGTACGACGAAGTGATGGATGAGCAGCGGAAACGGGTCTACAAATTCCGCCAGAATATCCTCGATGGCGCCAGCTGCCGCGAGCTGGTTCTGGACATGATTGGCGAGCAGGTCGAGTCCAATCTGACGACAATCCTCGCTCCCGAATTTGGGATCGAATCGTTTGCCTCTTTTGC
The DNA here is from genome assembly GCA_041751295.1 of Mariniblastus sp. Taxonomy (GTDB): domain Bacteria; phylum Planctomycetota; class Planctomycetia; order Pirellulales; family Pirellulaceae; genus Mariniblastus. The sequence continues at coordinate 5,293 of JBGSXT010000897.1, read as the reverse complement.
CGGCAGCCGTCTATCTGCTGTTCTGGAACCGCGAATGTTCAAAAACGTTTCCGCAGACGAAGCGATTCGGATTGCCAAGGATGAAGCGGAACGTCTTTCGGAGACGGAAGTGCTGGGGACCATCGAAGAAAACCTGCCGCTTTCGGAAGATGAAAGCGAATGGAACTGGGAAGCCGTGGCCAAGTTCGGCAATATTCGCTGGGATCTGAACCTGCGTGATCGCGATTTGAAAAAAATTGGCCGAGATCGGGTCGACGAATTCATTATCGAAAAAGCCCGGGCGGCGATTCAGCAAATTGAACTCGACGACGGGGCGCAGATTCTGGATATCGACTACTCGCTGACCACGGCGCTCAAATGGGTCAAGGCGAAGTTCGGAATCGACGTCGATCTGCCGGAAGTCAAAGCGTTTCATACGAACAAGGAAATTGTGCAGCTGATCATCAATCGGGCAACTGAAAAATACGACGAAAAGGAAGCCGAATATCCAGTGATGGCCGGCTTGTACCAATTCGTGCAGCAAGGTGCCGGATCGCGAATTGATCGCGAAGGACTGGTCCAATGGGCCAGCCGCCGATTCGAAAACGAATTGACGATTGAAGATTTCAAGAACAAGCAGCGGGATGAGATTCGCGATCTGCTGGTGAACGAAAGTCGCAATCAGCAGAAGCGTGCCTTGAGCGTGATTTCCCGTTTGCAGACCCAGGTGGCCGCGCTGTCGGAAAAGGGCGCAGTTCCGCTGAGAAACGGAAACGGCGAAACGACTTCGCTTTCCAACTGGTTCAAACAGGAGCTGGATTACGAGTTGCCGCTGCAGGATGTCGAAGAGCTGGAGAAAGAGGATCTGGAGCAGCGGCTGGAGGCCATCGTTGAAGACCACTACCACCCGGAAATGCGGCGGATGGAACGGACGGTGTTGCTCGAAATTGTCGATTCTGCCTGGAAGGACCATTTGCTGGCGATGGACTATTTGCGGTCCGCAGTCGGCCAGCGCGGATACGCGCAACTCGATCCGAAAGTCGAATACAAACGCGAAGGAATGCGGATGTTCGAAGGCCTGTGGCGCAGCATTGGCGAACGGGTGACGGATTTGATCTTCCGGATGGAACAGATGAGCGAACAATTCGTCAGCAATACGTTGACGGAAACCAGCGCCCGTCACGACGAGGCGCCGACCGTTTCGCCAGGCGAGTACGCTGAGAATCAGGCGGATGTGGCAGATCGTCAGCAAGGCCCATCAAAAATTGAAACCATCCGCAATCGTGAAATCAAAGTGGGGCGCAACGAGCCATGTCCCTGTGGTAGCGGCAAAAAACACAAAGTCTGTTGCATGCGAAAGCGGGAACGCTAAAGAATGTCGCTGACGCCAAAGCGAATGATGGATATTGATATTGATACTGATACCGTCGAAACGGAGATAATCGAAAACCGGCTGGTATATCGGTTACGGACGGCCCGAAATGCGCAAAATTAGCCGGAAATATCGGGAACGGAATCCCACGCATGCGATTTTTCTATGACTTCTGTTACTTACTATTGTTGACGATCCTGTCCCCCTGGATCGCATGGCGATTCTTTGTACAACGCAAAAACCGGCGCGGCTGGGCTCAGAAACTACTAGGCTGGGTACCCGTCAGAAACTCCTCCAAACGCTGTGCCTGGATTCACGCGGTGAGCGTTGGCGAAGTCAATTTGCTGGACTCCTTTGTCGCCGCCTTTCGGTCCCAACATTCGGATATTGAAATCGCCATCTCGACAACCACCGAAACCGGGTTCGATCTGGCTCGGCGCAAGTTTCCTGCCGAAACGGTTTTTTTCTGCCCCGCCGATTTCTCCTGGGCCATCGAAAATGCCATCAAACGCCTGCGGCCTGATATCCTGATCCTGACCGAATTGGAACTCTGGCCCAATCTGATATCGGTAACCCACGCGCGCCGGATACCGGTCGCCTTGATCAACGGCAGGGTCAGCGAAAAAAGCTATCGTGGATACCAGCGGCTGGGTTGGCTGGTTCGCCGATTTCTGAAGCATATCGATCTGACTGTTATGCAAACGGGAACCTATGCGCATCGGTTGGAGTCATTGGGAATGCCCGCCGAACGGATCCATGTTTGCGGCAACATCAAATTCGATCTCGGCAATATGGCCGACCTGGCCGACCTGAAAATACGGGAGCTTGCTAAGCTGGCGAACGTTGTCGACGGCGATTTTGTCTTTGTGGCGGGCAGCACACAGGAAAACGAAGATCGAATTCTGATTGCCGTTTTCAGGGAATTGATTCAACGGCATCCACAATTGCGATTGATTCTCGTGCCTCGACATCCGGACCGCTGCCAGCGATTGGCCCGCATTTTGCGTGACCAGGGCTTGGCATTTGCGGTTCGATCGGAGCTGATCGGGTCCATAACGCAAAGTTCAGAATGTCGAATACTGGTTGTCGATGTGATTGGTGAATTGCGGCTATGGTGGACGCTCGCGGATGCGTGTTATGTGGGTGGCAGCATAGGTCATCGAGGGGGCCAGAATATGATTGAACCGGCGGCCTGCGGAGTTCCCATCTCGTTCGGCCCCAATACGGAAAATTTTCGAGACGTAGTTGAGCTGCTGCTCAGCGAAACCGCTGCAGTCGTTGTCGAAGATGAATTCCATTTGCAGCAATTTGTGTCGAGTGTTTTGAACGACCCGGATTCTGCGCGGGAAATGGGGTTGCGGGCAAAATCGCTGGTTGCCCGACAACGGGGCGCCACAGCAGAAACGATTGAGCTTATTGGCGGCGTGTGGAAACGGGCAGTAAAATCGGTCAAACATCCGCAGCAAGCTGCCTGAATTCGATTTCCACAGGTTTTACCGGTTGGGTTTGCGGCGGATCGCATGTACAATCCGAAGCTAACTTTTTCGCATCGGTTGATTTTAGATCGCCATTTTGTCCTGAATATTTTGTGGTCGTGGGAGACCATCAAATCATCGGCGTTAGTCCGGTTTCCGATCAAGAACCGCGCATATCGTTTAAACGGCAGATCAAATTAGTGATGTCCGATTAACATTCCGTCAGTCAAATAGGGGAGCCCTTCGTGACTTCAGGCAAATATCTTTTTACCAGTGAATCCGTCAGCATGGGACATCCGGACAAACTGGCCGACCAGATTTCCGATTCCATTTTGGATGCCATGTTGGCGGTCGATCCCAACAGCCGCGTGGCCTGCGAAACCTTGGTCTCGACTGAGCTGGTTGTAATCGCTGGTGAAATCACGTCCGGGTTCACAACCGGAAAAAGCAACGATCAAGTCCGCAAGGAAATTGAACGAATTGTCCGGGACGTCATCCGCGACGTCGGATACACGTCAGCTGAAATCGGCATTGGAGCAGATACCTGTGAAGTGGTCGTGCGGCTTGATCCGCAAAGCCCCGATATTGCTCAGGGCGTGAATCCTGATGCCTCATCCGGGAAGGATGTCGGTGCTGGTGATCAGGGGCTGATGTTCGGATATGCCTGTGACGATACGGAAGAGCTGATGCCCTTGCCAATCGCACTCTCGCACAAAATTCTGGAGGCTTTGAATCAGGCGCGCTTCGACGGGAAAGTCAATTGGCTCAGACCCGACAGCAAAAGTCAGGTGACTGTTGAATATGACGGCTTCGACCCGGTTCGAATCGATACGGTCGTGGTCTCGACGCAACATGCGCCGGATGTAGACCAGGAAACGATTAAACGGTTTATTCGCGACGAGATCGTGGAACCGATTCTGGATGGTGTGCTCCCAACCGATTCGATCAAGTATCACATTAACCCGACCGGCAAGTTTGTCATCGGAGGTCCGCATGGAGATTGCGGGTTGACCGGACGCAAGATCATTGTGGACACGTATGGGGGTTGGGGGCGTCACGGAGGCGGAGCCTTCAGCGGCAAAGACGCGACGAAAGTCGATCGCAGTGCCGCTTACATGGCTCGCCATGTTGCCAAAAATATTGTCGCATCGGGCTTGGCAAAACGCTGCGAAGTCCAACTGGCCTACGCGATTGGAGTCAGCGAGCCGGTCAGCGTCCACGTCGATACGCAGGGAACCGGGAAAATTGCCGATTCCGAGATTTGCGAAATTGTGAAGTCGGTGTTCCCCCTTTCGCCCGCCGGAATTATCAAGTATCTGAAACTGCGTCGACCGATTTTTCGCAAAACGGCAGCTGGTGGCCATTTTGGGCGGAACGACCCGGATTTTACCTGGGAAAGCACCGAAGCCGCCAGGACGCTGGCCGAAAAGGCGTCAGCATCGATGAGTACCTGAAGGATTTGTTTGCGAAATGTGATGTTCTATTCTTGAAGTTTCGAAACACGTCATGAGCGATCGGGAAATTTCTCTCCACCGTCGGGCGGGGTTGGTAAACTCAAGTGGTCGCAATTGCCGCTATAATCTGTGGTGTGCCGAATTCAACCTGCTCATTTGAGATTGCAATAGAGTGGTGCAGGATATGCGGTTTACAACATCGGACGTTCAGCGAACACGGAACAAGAATTGTGAATGAGTCCTTGGATCTCGCGACCGGAAATCCCGTCAACGAACCTTCGCGATGTCATCCGAATGAATTCGATGATTCCATCGAATCCCTGTTGGCAACGGGAATTGTCCAACAACTGATGCGGACGCAATTGGCAGGCACTGACCAGATTACTGGAATTTTTCGCTGCGACTTTTCACAGGAACAGGATCGTTACGCGTTGAACATTCCGATCCACCCGGCGCTGTCCGCAATTCCAGCGGTCGAAGCGATTGCCTTGGAGAGTGATGCCCGCATTCGAGTGACCGATCGTCAGAAGTTTGGCGTACGACTGGAAGTTGTCCTGAATCGTGCAGCGGCGGAACCGCAACAGGTATTCGTTGATGTTGTCATCGCTTGCAGTCTGTGAGATCCACAAGTAATGAATCAGACTGTTGACATGACGGAGCTGCAGGAATTGCTCGCCCCGTACCATCAGACGCATTTGCTGCAGTTCTGGGACGAATTGGGCGATGCCGAGCGGAATCACCTGGTTGAACAAATCAGTGCCATTGATTTCAAACAGCTGACCGGGCTGATTCACGGCTCCGACAACGGTCCGCATTGGGAAGCAATGGCAGCCCATGCTCAGTCTCCTCCGGCAATCAGGCTGGACGCATTTTTTTCCGAACCGGAATACAGTGCGGCGGTCGAAGCAGGGCAGCAAGCGATCAGCACGGGCCGGGTGGCCATGATTCTGACCGCCGGCGGCCAGGGGACCAGACTGGGATTCGATCATCCCAAAGGACAGTTTCCAATTGGG
>JBGSXT010000896.1:0-6184 GCA_041751295.1 Mariniblastus sp. | reverse complement strand
CGGACAGGTAGTTGCCATGCACGACAATGGATCGTGGTGCCTGGGAAATCAGCTTGAGATAATCGAGAATCGTGGTTCCACGGCGATACGTTTCTGGGTGCCACGCATCCAGAGATTGAAGCAGTTCGACAAAAGGCCCAGTCTGATCTCCGAGCAATTGCAACTCCTCCCGCGTTTCGGCCAGGTGCATGGCCAGCGGACAATCGAATTGCTGCGACTGCTGGATCGATGCGGCCAACAGTTCAGGATGAACGGAATAGGGAGCGTGGGGACTGACCGCACATTTCTGTTTCGGTCCGTTGCGGAATGTTTCCAGAGTCTGTGCGGCTTGTTCTGTTGTCGAACTGACCCTGTCCGGATGTCGCCCCAATCGCTCATGGAAAATTGTTGCGACCATTTCATCTCCGTAGTCTTCCGCAAGCATCGGATCGCTGGCGATATCGCCAACGGCAATCACACCCGATTCGATTGACTCGCGGATTCCGCGGTTGATCGCTTTGGATTTGGCTGCGGATATTGACTGGCTGGCGGATCTTTGGGAAACGACCAGTCGAATCCAATCGCTGAAGGCAATTCCGGTTTGTCCCAGTGGGCGCTCAAGGTCGCTAAATTCAAGGTGAGTATGTGCGTTGACCAAACCGGGAATCAGGGAAACGGGCCCCAAATCAACGGTATTCGACTCAGGAGTCTTCGATTTCTTGATTGCAGTGACGATTCCATCCCTGATTTCGACAATTCCATTTGAAATGACTGATTCGGAAACAGAGTGAATCCATTTTGCCTGAACGCGCACGACTTTGATCATTTCAAGTTCCGCTGCTTTGAACCGACGACGCTACCCGTTCGAGAATGCCTTCAGGTACGCCGATCTGTATCACTCTGACTTCACCCAGAAAAGGCCAGGCCGATTCATTTTTGAAGCCGATTTTCGGTGCGACAAATGTACAGGTGACATCGGCCCGAAAAGTTGGATTGCCAGCAATGCCTGTGTCGCAATCCAATCCAGTCGGAATGTCAATCGCCATTCGGGAGGCGTTGCACCGATTGGCAATTCGAATGATGCAATCCAGCGGCGATCGTGGATTGCCTGTCGAACCTGTTCCCAGCATGGCATCGACGATCCAAAAATTATGGGTTTCCTGGTTTGGCCGTAATTCCGCTTCCATGCGCAGGTCAGAACAGGTCTGACCGATAACTGTCATCGGCAAATTTCTGTGGCAGGCGATTTGCCAGTTAATCAGCGCGTCCCCGGAAATCTGTTCAACGGGACCACAAATGATCGTTTTGACTTTAATGTTCAACCGGTCCAGTTCACGCGCGATCACAAAACCGTCGCCCCCATTATTACCTGTTCCGGCACAAATCACCGCCGATTCAACTCCTCGATCCAGCAGTTCTCGGACACAGCCCTGTCCGGCGTTTTCCATTAATTCGAGGCTCGCGATGCCGTCTGCAATCGCCAATTGATCGACCAGACGACTTTGCATTCGCGTGAAGTAAACTTTACTTCCATCCATATTGCGGGCACAATGAGGCAGGAACGAGTTGTTTTTGAGATCGGAAATTTAACATGCCCATTTACGAGTACCAATGTGGGGAATGCCGTTCCCATTTTGAACTGCTCATTCGCGGAACCGAACAGCCGACATGCCCGGAATGCAGCAGTTCAACCTTGACCAGGCAGTTGAGCATGACTGCGGCTCCAGTTTCGTCAGGGAATTCGCTGCCGGTGCATGGATCGCCCGGTCGTGCGGCCAATCTGGGGAGTGGCTGTGGAATTTCAGGTTGCGGCAACGGACGGTGTGCCCCGCGATAGTCCTCCAGTTACGGAAAAACAAAAAGGCCGCAGGATTTCGCCTGCGGCCTTTTTAACGAGCCAATCGCTCTCAAAACATCATTGCCTATCTGTAATTCGCTTGTGTCGTAACGGATCCTGTTTCGGTTTCATTTTTCGAAACATTTCAGCCGTCTGAAGTAATTCGTGTTGTTACGGTGAGTTTGCAGGCCCCGTCTGCCGGAAGGGACTTACATAGTCTCAGTTTAACCGTCCGTTTCAAAAAAGTTGATGGCCTCCAAGGATTCCTTCTATGTTCCGCTCGGCAAGCGGAAGGTACTTCTCTCGGCAGATAAGATACCATTTTTCCTAGCCTACGTTTGATTCGATTGTGTCGGCGTTATTGCCCGCTCCCTGATTGGATTACCACGTGAATGAGCTGATCCCCAAAATAAACAGGCTTTGTCGCGTCGCACCAGCGAGGCTGATCGGAATTGGATCACGCAACCAGGGAGCACAATTGCCGGGACGGTAAAAACCGAGCGCGTACTGGCACTCGTTTGGCGGATTGATCGCCGTATTGTAGGGCAGAAAAAACAACCGGGTAAAAAAGTGTGCTGTCGAAGCGACCGGTTGCAAAAACGGGCCGCGAGAATGTCCATAACGTTCAAGTTGCACGTTCTCAAAATACAAAGGCTTGTGGCACAGGGACGATGCATGCCATGTCACAGACTGCGGTGTCCAGCAGCGGCCGGCAAACTGTTCGCTGCCCAAACCACATTCGATCGGCAATTTCCAGAACTCGGAAATGGCTAACCAGTCGAGATCACTCAGGCGGGCCTAAGGAATTCGCACCAGACCGCTGCCCGAGTTGATGATGACATAGCCCCGCCGTAAATCGGCAATAGTACCCTGAGTCAATTCAATGCCATCCTGATCACGCCACACTCGAAATTTGTTTTCACCAAGGATATCTGTCTTGGCAGGGGGACTGATGTCTAACGCAATTTCCGTGATCGGTCGTTTCAGAAGTTCAGTTCGAAATTCTTCGCAGGATTTATCGAGCGGGTTTTTACTGTCGTCATCCGTATTATCGTCGTCGAATGACGATTCGAGCTGATCTTCATCGGATTCGGGTGAACCGAGCCGTAGCGATTCCGGGCTGTCCTGGCGGGAATTGGAACCCCGAAGTACATTCTTACCGGCAGGCGACCAGGATTCAGATTCACCGGTTTCCAGCGCATCGAATTCGTCAATTGATGTTGATTCGGCGGCGTCGAATTCGATCGCATCGCCCACGATACCTTCTGCATCCACACGCAGCCCGTTGTCCGATTTGCTCAAAATGGACACGGAATTCAATTTTTGTGTTCGATCTTCCGTAGCCACAAAGTCATCCTGTTGACTCAACGGAAAGGAATTTTCGCTGCGGGCCGAACTCGTTCGCAGTGATTGGTTGGGCATGGAGTCAGAGTCATTGATCGTCCCTGGCACCTGTTCGATCAACTCCGGTTGATTTTCTTCTGATTGCTGAAGTGCTGCGATTTGAATCGAGCCATTTCCCTCAGTGTACAGGTGATCACCAGCGACCGGAATTGGTTGGGAAGCGAATCGGGATGCCTGGGAAGCAGACAGCGAAGCTGTATAATCGGCGGTTCGGTAGTCGCGCGTCATCGGTTGCTTCCGCGGCAACGAATTATTTGCCTGGTATGCTTGAGTCCTGCCGGAGATTGGATTTCTGCGTTGCCTGCCGTACGAGTTGGCAACAGCCCCAACTGATTGCTGTCGGAAGTTCTGCGACGAATTGTCGAATTGCACCGTCGTGCGGACTGCACCTGTTCCTACTGGCTGCTCGCTATTTCGCGCAATCAAACTGGATAATCGGTCCTGAAGTCCGGCTCGGCGTCGTCCGCGAGCTCCAGCCGCTCCCGAATCGCTGTATGAATTCCCGTTCTGATAGAATTCCTGCCACCCGCTCGAATTATCGATTGCGGCAATTGAACTGTAACCGGTTTGGTCATCGACATCACCAATGACGGCCCGTTGTCCGGAATCCATTCCATCGCTGCGAATTTGATGGGTTGAATTGAATTTTCCGTTTAGCGATTGCGGCAGACCAGGATCGTACAACGGCACGCGTGGCGGAATGTGAACTGGCGGCAAATACTGACTGGTATTGGAATCCGTTGCAGGAAGTTCCTGAGCCACAGTGGCGCTGGAAATGAGTAACAGTGTTGAGGCCAGACAAACCGTTGCAATTTGGCCAGCCAACCGGTTCCGGGATCTAATTTGATTCGCCGTAATTTTCGGGACTGTAATTGGGTGCTTCCTGCGTAATGGCGATGTCATGTGGATGGCTTTCTCTAACACTGGCTGCGGACACCTGTATAAATTGCGCGTCCGTGCGCAAATCTTCAATCGTTCGAGTTCCGCAATAGCCCATTCCGGCACGCAGTCCGCCGACCAATTGGTAGGCAAAATCGCTTAACGCTCCTTTGAACGGAACACGACCTTCGACTCCTTCGGGGACCAGTTTTTCCGGACCTGAATCGGATTGACGATACCTCTCACTCGAACCTTTATTCATGGCCCCCAGCGAGCCCATACCGCGGTACACCTTAAAGGTGCGTCCCTGGTACAGAATCGTTTGGCCTGGACTCTCTGCCAAACCGGCGAACAGTCCTCCGATCATTACGGAATGTGCTCCGGCAGCAATCGCTTTGGTGATGTCGCCGGAATAACGCACACCGCCATCGGCGACGATCGGTATTCCCCGTTCATCCGCAATTTCTGCTGCATCCTGGATCGCGGTAATCTGCGGCACACCAATTCCGCTGACCACGCGAGTCGTACAAATCGAGCCTGGTCCGATGCCGACTTTGACAGCATCTGCACCCGCATCAATCAGTGCTTTACATCCATCCGCAGTCGCAACATTTCCGGCAACAACATCGATATCCCATTGGGACTTCAATTTGCTGATCGTTTCAATCACGTTCCGTGAATGGCCGTGGGCACTATCGACGATCAAGACATCAACGTCCTTGGCGATCAGGCTCTCAGCCCGCTCGTAATCATGAACGCCGATTGCAGCACCGACTCGAAGCCTCCCCAGCCCGTCTTTGCAGGCATTGGGAAACCTTTTCATCATGTCAATGTCTTTAATCGTTATCATGCCCCTCAGTCTGTTATCTTCGTCAACCAGTAAAAGTTTCTCCACCTTTTTAGCCGTTAAAATTTTCTCAGCCTGTTCAAGCGTTACATTCCCTCTCGCCGTTACCAGCAAGTCGGCGGTCATCACTTCAGAAACCCGCGTTTCTGCGGTTTCCAGAAAGCGAAGATCACGGCGGGTTAGTATTCCTGCTAGCGTGCCATCCGCCTGCACGATTGGAACGCCAGAGATATTGTGCTGTTGCATCAGCTGCTGGGCGTGTCCGACCGTCGAATCCGGCGGCAGCGTGACCGGATCGGTAATAATTCCGTTGGCGCTTCGTTTGACCTTGTAAACCTGCTCCGTTTGCTGGGCCACCGTCATGTTCTTGTGAATCACCCCCAAACCGCCGACTTTCGCCAGCGCGATCGCCAGTTCGCTCTCTGTCACCGTATCCATTGGCGAACTCAACAAGGGAATATTCAGCCGAATTCGGGCGGTTAAGCGAGTGGACACATCGACCTCGGCAGGCACGATTTCGCTGTAAGCGGGTTGAATCAGAACGTCGTCAAACGTGATCGCGGTTTTCAGAATGCTGTTTTTCTTCACGGTTTTCTTCCGATCAGTAACGTGAACGGCAGTTCAAAAAATGCCTGTAGAACGAATTGCCAATTCGTTCTGTGTGGCAAAGGGACGAATTAGCAGTTCGCCCTACAGGTAGACTGTCACTTGCCGCTCGCCAAAAGAGCGCATTATGCTGTTGTAGCGCAAAACTGGCAATCAGACTTCGGCAACTGTCGTGTTGCCAAAAGACAACACTGCGGGCAACACTGCGGATCACACAATCGCCGTGCTCAAGAATTATCCCGCTCGTTGGAAATTCGTGAGCTACGATTTCGATAGGACTCGCGCCAACGTCGCGGCTCCGGCATCGTGATCGGGAATGATGGCGAGTAGCCAGCAACCGAATCCATGAACGCAATTGGAATTTTCCAATCCCTCCCACCTGTCATGGTTTCCGCCAATGATCTCCACCAATGTGCCGCATGCTCAATACGAGATGCGTCGACTTGTCGAAGATATCCTGTTGGAAAACGCCCGCTCCAAGCGTGAATTGCGTTCTTTCCATCGTGACGTTCTGGTCAGTCCGATCGTGATGAAATTGGCGAGCGATCCGCTCCAGGAACTTCATTGCGTTTCCAGGAACATCTCGCCAGCGGGAATTGCCTTGATCAGCGCATTCGAGATTGAAGACAAAG
>JBGSXT010000895.1:0-7243 GCA_041751295.1 Mariniblastus sp. | reverse complement strand
AACTTTTGCTGCGTAAAAAAATCGTATCCGTCCACGGGAAAAATCAGAAATTGACGCCTTTGTAGAACAATTGTCCCCAATTGTTCAGCACGCCTATTTGCTGGACTGGACTTCAACGCCGAACAATTGAGGACAATTGTTCTACAATGCTCAATCGTGAACGGATAAAAAAAATCATTGGCAACGGTTGCAACATCCTTTAGAATCACAAAAAAGTTCGTTCGAAATCCATTTTGTTCCCTGTTCCATTCAAGGAGATTTCCAATGTTTAGAATTTTGTTCGCCTTTAGTTTTCTGGCAGCGATTTGTGTCGATTCCACACTTAATGCACAACCGCCTGAGTTTCCGACTCCGACGAAGGAACACCAGTGGCTCAAGCAGTTCGTCGGTAAATGGGAAACACAATCCGAAGGCTCGATGGGTCCCGATCAACCAGCGATGAAATGCAAAGGGATTTTGGAAGGCCGGATGCTAGGTGGATTCTGGGTGGTCAACGAGATGGAGTTGGACATGATGGGCACGCCAATGACCGGCATTCAAACCATCGGCTACGATCCGGCCGCGAAAAAATTTGTCGGGACCTGGGTCGACTCAATGATGAACCACATGTGGAACTACGAGGGTAGAGTGGACGACACGGGCAAGATTCTCACTCTCGACGCGATGGGGCCAAACTTCATGGCCGAGGGGAAGCTGACAAAGTTCCGGGACGCCTACGAGTTCAAATCGGCTGACCACGTCATCGCGACTTCTTCAATGATGGGCGAAGACGGCAAGTGGATCGTATTCATGACCGGAAATATGACGCGACAACCGGCAGGCAATGACAGTAAATAGCTCAGCAGACCATTGCATCGCCGTTGATGTTAATGATGAAGCAGCAACCATTGTTGCAGAATATCAGACTGGCGTTAGCTTAAACCATGCATGATCAAACCTGAAAACCGAGGTCGTGGTCGTGACCGGCTTCCTGCACTCCGTCGAGGCCCAGGTCGGTGCGCAGCTGTTCAAACCGTAGCGCAAAATGGTCGGTTGACGAGTGGATGTGTTCCGCTTCGGTAATGAACTTCAGATCGGGACGGCAACTGACACCGCGACATTCGAGCACATGTTCGAATTGTTCCAGCGGGCTGCCGTAGACGATCAGCAGTTTGTGTTCGTCGAATTGAACTTCCTGCGGCGTGTTGGGATTCAAAACGGCGATGCCGGTGCAACCGTCGTTGGTCAACATTTCTTCGAATTCCCACAGACAGCTGGTCAGTACCGGCAGATCGATATGTTCACGATACAGATCAATATGCCCGTTGGCTTCCGAATCATGGCTGGTTTCCAACACGACATCGACCATCGGTCCAAGTTTCTGGATCAATTCCATAAACAGCGAAAACAGTATTTCACGGGAAGCAGCCGCCATGATGACAGGCACCCGGGACCCGGTTTCTTCGTCGACATACACGTCGTGCCGATAACCCTGAGTCGGCTTGATTTTCAAATCGATTGCCGGCCGAACGGCGTCGGTCAATTGGAATGGGCCGTACTGATTGACTTGCAAATGGGCTGCCAGTTGGTCATGGTTGGCTTTGTTGAAGCTGTTGACTGGCGAGCGTGGCAGTAAATTCGATTCCTCGAATGAACTCTCGAAAAACCGATTCAGGAAACTCATTGTAAACCTCGGGTCTGAAGTTGAAATTGTCGAAAACAATTTCCGGTTTGGCGTCATACGTGCGTACGGGTCCCGTACTGCGGATAGGAATGGCCAACATGCTTATCCAGAAAATCGTAGGTCGCTGAATGACGGGCCGTTTCAACGTAAAAAGGCACGACCTGCGAAACCGACCAAAAAAAACAGAGATAAACATGATCCAACCGGTACAATCGGAGCAGGCCTGCCGAACCTGTAGGTGGAGGTGGTGTCTGGGAAACATGTGGCAGAAAAATCGCGGAAACAGAGAGCCAAAATGGGACTCAATACGAAAGAAAACACGGAGCTAGAAGAGATCGAAGACACGCGTCCTCGGCTATCGACGACGCGTTTGATCCTGCGCCCGTTTGATGGGACTGACGAGGCGGAGGTCTATCGAATTTGTCGTGAAAAAGAAATTGCGGCCATGACACGAACGATTCCCCATCCCTACCCGCGGACCCAGGCATTGTTCTGGATCGCGCAACAACCGGGAAATTGGCTGGAGGGAAAATCGGCAGTGTTCGCAATCTGCACGCGAAGTGGAAATCAGCTGGTCGGATCCATGGGCCTGTCAATCAACGAGCAGGACCAAAATGCTGAATTGGGCTATTTGATGGACAAGCAGCGCTGGGGTCAGGGTTATTGCAGCGAGGCGGCAGCGGAAGTGCTACGATTCGGGTTCGAAACATTGGCTCTTCACAAGATTTATGCCCATTGCCTGACGACAAATCCGGGGTCCCGGCGAGTAATGGAAAAAATTGGATTGAAACAGGAAGGCCTGTTGCGTGGTCACGTTCGAAAATGGGGCCAGTTTTACGACGTGTACTATTACGGTCTGTTGCATTCCGATTACAGCAATGCCGCAAAAGGTGCCCAAAACGGTGAAAAAGTGACGTGATCAACGAGTCGATCTGTTTTTAAACATTTTGCGATAAAAGTTGCGAAGATCCCCGGTCTGGTGTCGAATAGCGATCTGATCGGGGTTTTTGAAACAGCCTAAAGGTGATTGAGGAGTGCAATGTCTGAAAATTCCACGACTGAGAAGCAGGGAACTCAAGTCACATTTCTCGACCAGACCGGTGCGAAGAGCGTCAATGCTGTCGTCGCCGAGTCGATCACGGTCCGGCGAATACTACCCAACATCATTACCAAGATGAACTTGCCGGTCGTCGGTCCCGACGGCCAGCCGATGAGCTACTCGCTGGATCACAAAGAGGGTGGGCGTCGGCTTCACGAAAATCAAACGCTGGGTGAAGCAAATGTCAACGAAGGGGACCATTTAATCGTTTATCCGGAAATCGTTGCCGGTTGAACTCATCGCGAACCTGCGAACGTGATTTGCGAGCGGTGTTGAAACCTATGCGGAAATCTCCCCGTCAGCGAAGACTGGAATCCGATTACAACGGAATTCGCGCTTTGCGTGATGAGAGTACGATTCTGGATTTTCTTGCCAGTGGCGAACCGCCGCAGAAGTACCGGTTGAAGTTCAACGGAGCCGGAGTTTTTCGAAATGCGGCGGGTGAAATCCGGGTCTCAAATCATCACGAAGTTCTGATCGAACTGGGTGCGGCCTATCCACGACTGGTGCCCAACCTTGCCTGGCAAACGCCCGTTTATCATCCCAACATTTCCAACAGCGGAGTGGTCTGCCTGGGGGGCTATGGGACACACTGGGTGCCCAGCCTGACTCTTGGCGAATTGTGCGGCATGCTGTGGGACATGGTCCGTTACAAGAATTTTGATACCGAAAGCCCCTACAACCGGGAAGCAGCCTTGTGGGCCAAACAGCAACAACATTTTATGTTTCCCATCGATCGCCGCAGCATCAAGGATAGAATTTCACATCCCGGTGCAAAAGCAGAAATCATTGAGTCGGGAATTGAAATCGTCCGACGGGGCGAACAGTTGAAGCCGGATGACGGAATTGTCTTTCTCGATTGATAGGCTCTGGACGGCGAATCAGGAATAGGAGCGATGGGATTAATAGGAGTAATGGGATTCAAGGGACGGAAGAATCGCATAATTCCCATGACTCTCATCATTCCCATGAACACCATGATTCCCATGAAACTCGCATTAAACTCGATTGCCCAATCGACCAACATCGAATCAACGTCATGCCAAACCAGAATGAATCGTCTAACGCCGCCAGATTCATCATCGATGACAATGACCGCTATTCGCGACTGCGACTGATTGGTTGGTGGGATCAGGATAAACTGGCTGCCGCCCGTGTGTTGGTGGTCGGAGCAGGGGCACTCGGCAACGAAGTTCTCAAGAATCTGGCTCTGGTTGGCATTGGTAAAATCGTACTGATTGACTTTGACACGATTCAAAATTCCAACCTTTCCCGCAGCGTGCTATTCCGCGCCGCCGATGCCGGAAAATCGAAATCAGAAGTGGCTGCCATCGCGACTCGGCAATTGAACCCCGACTGTCGGGTTCTTGATCTGTGTGGTGATGTCATGACTGATATTGGCCTGGGGCTGGTTCGCGACTGTGACGTCGTGATCAGCTGCGTCGATAATCGGGAAGCACGGTTGTGGATCAATCGCATGTGCTGGAAAGTGGGCACACCTTGGATTGACGGCGGGATTCAGGAAATCAATGGAGTGGCCAAAGTTTTCAGTCCGCAACATGGAGCCTGTTACGAATGTGCCATGACGGAACGCGACTACCAGTTGATCGCGTTGCGGTACAGTTGTCCGTTATTGAAACTGGAAGACATGCAGCAGGGAAAAGTTCCTACCGCGCCGACCATTGCGTCCATTATCGGAGGCCTGCAGGCTCAGGAAGCACTCAAGCTGATCCATGGACTCGATACCGCCACGGGTTCGGCGATGGTGTTCAATGGTGTTGCCAATCAGTTTTACAAAACGGAATATCAGTTTCGCGAAGATTGTTTGTCGCACGAGTTCTATGACGAACCGTTTTCTGCCAGTCTGTCGGCAGCCCAGTCGACGGTGGGCGATTTATTCGAAGCCGTTGAAAAAGAGACTGGCTACGTATGTGAGGCGATTGAACTCGATCGGGACTTCCTCGTGAACTTGACTTGCAGTCGCTGCGATGTCGGGCACGAGGTCAATCAGCCGCGCAACTCCGTCAATATGAAAAGGGCAATTTGTGACGGCTGCGGCGAAGTGATGACCCCCAGTTCCATCAACGAAGTCGATTCGGGACCGTTGAATCACCGGAAATTGTCAGAAATCGGCATCCCGGCCTACGATATCGTCAAAGTTCGAACGAATCAGCAAATGGTTTTTGTGTTGCTCGCCGAGGATCAAGCGATTTATCAATGAAATCCAATGAAATCCGATTGGCAACTCGTTAAGATGGAAATTGTGGCTACGGAAAATGCAGACAATTCGAATGACGTGCCAGTGTCGGATTCCGAAATCGAAATCGAATTCGGGCAGGTCAAGCATTCGCAGCCGGCAATCGGACTTCGCCCGGATCGCGACCGACACTTTTCCGTCACCATCTGTGGCGAATATCGTGAAGGAGATCTGCCCATTTTTGTCGACATGGATGTGCTGCGGGATATGGAATCCCACGCCCGAGAAAACACGCGTGTCGAATTGGGTGGTGTCATGCTGGGTCGGCATCATCTCGACGAACGAGGTGATCCTTTCGTTGTGATTTCCGAATCGCTTCGTGCGCGGCACTATGAAGCCACAAAAGGGAGCTTCAAATTTACGCATGAAACTTGGAGTCAAATTACCCAGGAGCGAAATGAATTCCGTAGTGATCTGGAGATGGTTGGATGGTACCACACGCATCCGGGTTGGGGTGTGTTTCTGTCCGGCATGGATCTGTTTATTTGCAACCATTTTTTCAATCGCCCGCTGGATGTAGCGCTGGTGATTGATCCCTGTGCAGGAGATCGGGGCTGGTTCCAATGGTCCGAGACTGAACCTGGTAGAACCCGTCAGACTCGCGGTTTCCATTTGATGACCAATCGGCACCGCCGCAGTGAACTCAATTACTTTGCCAGTGCATTCAGTGGGCAGAATGATCCGATTCGCGACCCTCGATTTCATCAGGCAGCTTTTTTCAATGAACCCACGCATCCGTTGGAGGATACCATGATCAATCTAGTGGATAATCGACGTCCCGTATTTGAATTTGCGATCGTATCGATGCTGCTATTACAGCTGTTGGTCGTGGGCCTGATCGGTTGGCGGTTGACCGACAGCAACCGTGTTGTTGAAACGGATCAAGTTAGTGAACGGCTGTCGACGGTCGAAGACCGTTTGGCGTCGGATGAACAACAGCGATCAGCGACGATCCGCGAACTGGCCTACGCAGAAATTCTTGATGTGATCGTCGCTGACGAAACAGGGCAGGGGGGGCTGGTAGAAAAGTACGCCGAGATTGCAACTCAAAACCGGATGCTTAACGAAAATTTGGCCGGGCAACTTTCGCGAGTGCAACAGACGGCCGACGAAAAAAACCAGCTGTCGGGTCAATTGTCGAGCGAAATGACGCGGGCCACTTTGCTGGAAAAAGAGCTAAGGCAGACAAATAAAATGCTTGAGCTCGTCAAACAGGATCGGGACGCCGTCAAATCAGAATTGGGTGACGGGATTGCCAAAGTAAAGGGGAAACCGAATTTTGGCTGGATCCTGTATACACTTGGAGGGTTGGCGTTGTTGGCCATTGGCGGGATCGCAGGATTTTTTCTCAACCGCATGTTGGGCGAACAGGAAGATGAACTGTTCGCGCAATCACCATCGGCAAGAACGAATGAACCTGAATTTGAAACCCGCGGCAAGGCATCGAAATTGAGGCTGGATACAGCCGATGCGAAATCTGAAGTGGGATCAAGGACGGATTAGGCAGCATGGTGAAGTTAATGATTTCCGGACTGATTTTCATTGCATTTCTCGGGTTGATTGTGGTCGCCGGAATTGCGGCGATTTCCGCAATGTTGGTTCGGTTCGGAGGATGGGCCAGGTCCTACCACCGACTGGGCAAACGATACGGAGCCAGCGTATTTGTCTCGCTGGGAAAACCGAGGATGAACTTCGATTACGGTCCTTCGTTTTGCACGTTGAAGAGCACTGGCTCGCGGTTCAGCAGCCAGCGAAAAACCCAATTGAACATCCAATGGGAGGATCGAAAGTTAAAACTGTTGATCTCTTCATTGGGCCCTCCAGTCGGCATTCGTAAATCCCGGAAACTGCAACTAATTGAAATGGCCGACCCATTCCTGGGCGATCCATTCGTTGTCTACAGTAATCAGGTTCCACTGGCCAGGCAAATGTTGACGCCGGTGACGCAATGGCAGATTCGACAACTGGTTCAACATTGCGGGAACTCGGGCATCGAAGTATTCATCCACCAGGGTCAAATGCGGGTAACGAAACCAGGTTATATCAAGGACTACCAGCAGCTGGATGATTTTGTCCGCTTCGCACTTGATTTGTACGACCAGTTGAAATTGGCCTACAACCAGGACATCCAGTTTATATCTGATGATGAGGCAGTCGTCGTTTCGGATGTTAAATGTCCGATTTGCAGCGAGCAGATTCAGGAGGAAATGGTAGTATGCGTCCG
>JBGSXT010000894.1:0-9156 GCA_041751295.1 Mariniblastus sp. | reverse complement strand
AATCGATTCCCGGGCGGTTTGCGAACGGGATGGGAGTCGCTGCGTTCTGCTCCGCTTGTGAATCGGACAGTTCAACCGCAGGTTCTCTTTCCAGATCCACCGAATCGGGTTCGCTTGTCGAGTTCGTGATCTTGATGTTTTGTCCGAGTACCCGCTTCGGTAAGGTGCCTGATTCCGGCTCGGCTGGGACGGCCTCCAGACTTCCGTTTTTGGCCGACATTTCCATGTTGGTATTTGTTGGTTCGACCACAACCTTCGTGATCGATGGATTAACACTGATTGTCGTTGGGGCTGGAGATAATGCGAGGGTTACCACAGCTTCGTTGCTGATGGCGACACCATCATTGACAACGAAACGGAAACTTGCCGTTCCCACAAACTGACTGTCCGGAGTAAATGTGAAGGTTCCGTCGGCATTGACTTTCAATTGCCCACTTGTGGGTGGTTGGGTAACGACTACGGTCATCGCTTCGCCGTCCACATCAACAGTTTCATCAATCAAGGAGCCGGTAATCGGCATCGACATGCAGGATTGAATGTTTTGGCTCGCGGCAAACACTGTATCATTGACCGGAAGCACATTCACGCGAACATTTGCGACGGTGCTCGAACCGGTTGAGTCTGTGGCGCGAATCAGGAGACTGGATGTGCCCCACACATCCGCGTCGCTCGCCAGCCCGAGAAGATTGCTGAAGGGATCGACGGTCGCCGATAGCCATGAGTCGGCAATGCGGTCAATAGAAGTGGTCAGGCTTTCGATATCTGGATCGACAAACCAGCTGCTCCAGTCAAATTCAGCCACCGGCCCGTCTTCCATCAGGTTGATCTGCGCAGGTCCCACGAATTTTGTTGCTTCGTTAATGTCATTAACATTGACCAGTTTCCTTTGCACCATGACGTTGCCGTTGTTGTCATCAGCAGTCACTTCGACTTCATGAACATTGTCACGGTCACTGTCGGTGGGTGCTTCAAAATCTGGCGCCACCAGGAACGTCAACGCACCGCTGGCGCTGTCGATGCCAAACAGCCCGCCATCGCTTCCGCCGCTGATCAAATAGGTGATCTTTTCCGGCACCAGGTCCGCATCCGTTGCATTGACGGTCTGGACAGACGTTGAGTTTTCATCGACAGAGACCATTGATGGCGTGCTGAACACGGGGGAGTTGTCGTTGATCGGATCCACAGTGACGAGGATCACCTGTGGTTTCGATTCGGCAAACCCGTCGTTGGCGGTAACCACAACCTCATAGATGTTATCGCCATCGCTATCGGTCGGCAGCTCAAAATTCGGAGCCGTAACGAAGTTCAACTCGCCAGACGCTGCATCGATCAGAAACTCTGATTGTTCCTTTCCGCCGGAGATTCTGAAAGTCACTGAATCAACCGGATCAGATGCGGTTACTGTCAATACGGTCTTTGTGTTTTCCGGCAGGTTGACATTGTCTTTCGAGCTGATGGACGGCGCTACATTGGCGACAGTCAGTATGGTCGTCGCAACGTCAATGCCGCCATTGCCGTCGTCGACCCGCAGGCCGATGGTGTAGTCCCCCTGATTGGTGATCCCGAGTCTCTGCAGCCTCGCCCACGACACGGTCGGCGTGGAACCACGGGGTTCCGATGCTCCACCGAATATTCCGTCATTGTCGAGATCCCACGCGTAGGTCAGAACATCAAAATCCGGATCGCTGGAATTGGTCCCATCCAGCAGCAGATCGTCACCCTGGCTGATCGTGTAACCCCCCCCACTGCTTGCCGTAGGATTGTTTTTGACAACCCCCGTGCCGAATTGTCGCGCAAATACGCCGCCCGCATCGCCGGGCCCTTCGCCACTCCAGACAACAACAAAGTTGTCGGAATCGATCATCGCTACGGAGGCCTGGTGTTGGTCCCCGACCGTCTGTTGGTTGATTTGAAATGTTGAACCCACGAATGACCCGCTGGAATCCACTTTTCCGGCAAAAACTCCGTAGGCGTTGCCGTCACCAAGGCCTTCCCAAACAACAATCGAGTTTCCATCGGAATCGGTGGCGATCGACGGGGCGGTATTTTTTCCCAGCGCTACCTCGGACAAAATCCCGATTGGACTGCCAGCGCTGTCAAATCTTCGAAGATAAACGCCAGGCAAAAGCTGGTCATCCGAACTCCAGACCACCGTGAATTCGCCAGACTCGTGATACGCCACATCCGGCCCCGACGAGGAAGCCAACGTGGCAACCCGAAAGTCACGCGAGCTTGCCATCCCGTCGGAGGAGAACTGTCGCACACGAACCGAGCCGGCACTTTGCCACGCAACGACAAAATCGCCATCTTCCTGCATTGCAACAGAAGCATTTTCTTCGCTGCCAAGATCAAATTCGTTGACTTGAAATTCGACAGCATCAATTGCCGTTGCCGTGACATCAAATCGGCGGGCATAAATCCCGTTGGCGTCTGCCGGCCCAGTTCCCTGCCAGACCACGACAAAATTGCCGTCTCCATCCATGGCGATATCGGCGTTTGATTGTGGACCGGTCGAATGGGTGTCGACTCTGAATTCTCCCGTCAGCGCATCACCCTGGGAATCGAACCGACGGCCATAGATACTTGATGGCGTGCCGTCCTGGTTGGAACTCGTCCACGCGACCACGAAATTGCCATCTTCGTCCGAGGCCACTCGAGCCCATTGCTGATCGTCGTTCGTTGTTTCGGCAACCTGAATTTCACCAGTGATCGCTGATCCTGCGGCGTCGAACCGCCGGGCATAAACTCCCCATCCCGAACCGTCCTGATTGGCGCTCGACCAGACGACGACATAGTTTCCAGTTTCATCAATTGCGATGGCGCTCTGGCTGCCACGGCCTTCCGCACTGGTCACCTGCGAATCCGCCGTCGTAACATTGACTCGGAATTCGTCCACTGCATCGACCACCGGTGCGGCAGAAACAGCAACTGGCGATGCGCTCAACAACACACGTTCTTCAAGACAGACTGCCGAGATCGAATGTTGCATTCCGTTTTCGACATCACACAGCGCGCGTTTACACAGATCAAGCAACTCACTGGTTTGAAGTCGAAGTGAGTTAAAAAGAGTACCGGTTGTCACTGCCATGGGATTTCTCAAGCGGAAGTGAGTAACATTGCCAACCAATCCTGATTTTTGAATCTCGATCAATTCGGCAACAAGACGAACGCTGCTAGCTGAAAAAGTCTACGTCACAAACAGCCCGAAAACTTTGCGTGACTGTTACAGCAATTCCTATCGCAATGATTAACAACGATGGCACGAGTTTTATGTGTCTCCTAATGAACGTTAGTTCCGATTGTTCCGTTGCGTGCAGTCGTGGAATTTATTTGGGGAATGTCGGTTGTCTCGGGTTTTGTTGAGGTCGGCATTCGGAATCGCGCTGCTTGCGACGATCAGCCCGCCACTGACCACCGCTCAACAGATCGTGCGACACACTTTTCTAAATGGTTCCGAATGTATTGCCCGGCACGAAGGAGGGCCGGATTCGTCGCATCCGAATCTACAAGCAGAAAGTCTGTCTGAAATTAGGACACCAATCCCCATCTCGATCAACAACAACACGGTTCAATCGGACTGTGAAAATTCAACTGAACTTCCATTTTCGAACGAACTGGTCACCGAGCTGCGACAGACTCGCAAGTCGATCGTCGACGAAAATGCTTTTGTCGACCCCGCGAATTCGGCGGATTTGATTATGTCTCCAGATTCGTACTTCGAATTCCCGAGCAGTGGCGATCTGCATTTGGAATCGTCCCTGAATCTGGCAACCGTTTGTCCAATCATTGTGACACGAGCAAATACGAATTTCAGCGGACAGGCCCTGCTGGCTCCCTATCACGCGCGGATCGGAAATTATCAAGTTATGGAAAATACATCAACAGGCCCGGAATTGCACGCGATCCCGCCGGAATATGTTCCGTGGTGGCTGAACTTCGTGAGAAGTGCCAGTGGTCCGAACGCTGACGAACTACCCGTCTCACTGGATACTCTGTTGCAGTCTGCATTGCAACACTCGCCGTTCATCCAGATTGCGGCCACCGAGCCCCACATTCGACAGTCGACCGTGTTTGAGGAAGCCGCGCAGTTTGATTGGCGCACGTTTCTGGAAACCAATTACAACGACACGAACGATCCGATCGGCAACGAGTTGACCACTGGAAACAACGCCGATCGGTTTGTTCAAGAGGAGTGGTTTGGCCGTGGTGGTGTTCGACGCCGGAATCAACAAGGTGGAGAAATTGATATCCTGCAACGGGTCGGATACCTCAATAACAACTCCGTCTTTCTTGACCCTCCCGATCAGGGTAATACCCGGCTGGAGCTCAATTACCGCCAGCCGCTGCTCAGGGGTCGAGGGACGGCCGTCAATGAGAGCCTGATTGTGCTGGCGGAAATTGACTATCGTTCTGCCAGCGACGATTTTTTGGAACAACTGCAATCGCAACTTGCCGAGATCACAGCGACCTATTGGGAGCTGTTGCGGGCCCGGTCAGAATATTTTCAACGGCTCAAATTGCTTGAGGGTGCCGAGCGGATACTGGTCAATCTGCTGGGTCGCGCGGAAGTCGACGCGCTCGACCGCCAAATTCTGCGAGCCCAGGCCGCTGTTTCAAATCGGCGGGCAGAAATTGCCCGTTCGCTGACATCGATCAGAAATGCCGAATCCCGTTTGCGGTTGTTGGTCAATGAACCATCGCTGGCCAACACAGCCAACATGGAATGGATCCCTCTGGATCTGCCTGATCAACAGCGATTGCCGATTAATCTGGCAGATGCCGTTTCAACCGCGATTGCCAATCGACCGGATATTTCGCGGGCGATACGCGATTTGGGGGCGGCGCATGTCCGGTTGGGTGTCGCCCGAAACGATGTTTTACCACGACTCGATTTCCTGATCGGATCCTACGTCGCCGGTCTGGATGGCGATTCGGATATCTCAAACTCATGGCTCAATCAGTTTCGGGATGGCCGACCGGGTTTCAATTTTGGGCTGGAATATGAGCTGCCCGTCGGAAACCGAGGTGCCCAGGCGGCTCGTCAGCGCCGACAGTGGGAAGTGACACGCTCGCTGCATCAGTTTCGCGCCGTTGTCGAAACCGGTTTGACAGATGTGGAAATTGCCGTACGAGAAGTCGAGACAACTCATCAAGAAATGACCGGCCGTTATCATGCCATGCAGGCGGCCGCTAATGAAACCGAATATTTGATCGATCGCTGGCAGACGCTGCCCGGCATTGACGACTCCGTCACGTTGCTGCTGGAAGACCTGCTGGATTCCCAGGAACGGCTGGCTGACGAAGAAGCTGCCTTTTCCCAGGCCCAATTCGACTACGCGGTGGCCATTGTCGATTTGAAGCAGGCAATGGGAACTCTGTTTATCGTACAACCAGATAGCCAGTGACTCGGGCCGACTCGGAATATGAATTCGCTGATTTCTCGCATGTCTTGCCCTGGTCGACCAAAGTCAATGCATTCCGTGGTAGAAGAGGTTGCCAGCAGACGGTCCGGGCTGCGATTGTTAAGCGATGCCGAATTGCGAAATCGGGTCAACGATCTGAGAGAGTCGGTATGCTGTCGAACTCAAACTCTTGAATCCATTGCACTCGACGCGCAGGCCATCGCCAAAGATGCGATCCAGCGAGTGCTCGGATTGGAATTGTATGATGTCCAGCTGCTCGCAAGTGGTGCGCTGATTCAAAAACAGATTGCCGAGATGCAGACCGGCGAAGGCAAAACAATGGCCGCTGTTCCCGCCGCCGTTTATGGAGGCGTCCTTGGCGGTGGCGTCCATCTTGCAACTCCCAACTGTTACCTCGCTGAACGCGATTACACCCAACTGCGTCACGTTTACGAATTGCTTGGACTGTCGGTCGGGATCCTTGATACCGAACCAGGCGCAGACCATCGTGAGGCCTATGCCTGTGACATTACCTACGGACCCGGCTACGAATTCGGGTTCGATTATCTGCGAGACCAGATTTTGCTGAAAAGGCGCAACGAATTGCCGCTGGGTACTTGTTTGATCGATTCGTTATTGGGCAATCCGATGGACGTGCCTGTTCAGATTCGTGGATTGCAGTTTGCCATCGTCGATGAAGCCGACAATGTGCTGGTCGACGATGCCTCATCGCCGCAGGTGCTGTCCGAATTCCAACCAGGCGAAGCACCGGATCGCGATGCCGTTCACGTTGCGCAACGAGTCGCAACCAATCTTTCTGTCAACCACCACTATCGCGAATCCGGAACCTGCCAGCTGGAATTGACGCAATCCGGTATCGATGCGATTCACGGTCGGGATATTCTCATTCCAGTCGATCAACTCGTTCGACCATGGACCAAATATGTCGAAGCCGCTTTGCGAGCCAGGCACCAGTTCCATCGGGACATTCATTATGTTGTCGACGAAAACAATGTCAGGATCGTCGATGAATCAACGGGTAGAATTTTTCTGGATCGTACTTGGCAGTCCGGATTGCATCAGGCGATCGAAGCGAAAGAGGGTTTGCCGGTGTCTCCCGAATCGCTGCCGTTGGCCCAAATCACCAGGCAGCGGTTTTATCGCCTGTTCAGGCATTTATCAGGTATGACCGGAACAGCCAGCCAATGCCGCGGGGAACTGCATTCCATTTACGGATTGGGTATTGTGGAAATTCCATTACGGTTGCCATCGCAAAGACGCCATTTGGGTCTCAGAACATTTGACCATCAGCAGCGCAAGTGGCAGGCGATCACGGCGTCCATTGTGGAGCTTCACAGGTGTCGGCGTCCTGTTCTGGTGGGAACCCGCACGATCCGCGAAAGTCTGTTGTTGGCCGATTTGCTTAAACAGGCCAATCTTCCATTCGACCTGCTCAATGGCCGACAAGATGCCGACGAGGCCGACGTCGTAGCTCGTGCCGGACAGGCTGGTGCCATCACGATTGCCACCAATCTCGCCGGCCGCGGCACCGACATCAAATTGCAGCCTGGCGTTGGCGAAATGGGTGGGCTGCATGTGATCGTGTCGGAATGTCACGCATCAGCACGAGTCGATCGCCAACTGATTGGCCGTTGCGCGCGACAGGGGGACCCGGGTTCCTGCCAGACTTTTGTATCAGCTGATGACTGGCTGTTCACCGTCCATGGCCCGTGGCTTGCCGATTGCATTCGCCGGATGGCCAGCCACGGTGAAGTGGAAATCGATCTGGAACCAAAAATCCGCAGAATTCAGCAGCAAATCGAATCCCGGGAATTCAGTCAGCGATTTGAACTGATGCGGACCAACGAACGACAACACCGAATCCTGCACGGTGTGCCGTCCTGAAACTGTTGGTGCGAACAATCAGAATTGAGCTGATCCTGGTTGCCACGCAAACCAGCGGCACGCCGGTTATTCTAGATTTGCACCAACCCGGATTTGTCGAATCGATAATGGACGGTTCCCAATTCCTGAGCCTCGATTGCGTTGTGGGTAACATGCAGGATGGTTACCTGTTCGCTGGCGTGAACGGCAACCAGCAATTCCATCAGCCGACGGCGGGTACTGTCGTCCACGGCGCTCAACGGCTCATCCAGGCAAAGCAGTTCAGGCCCAAACGAGAGTGCCCGCGCGAGTGCAACGCGTTGTTTTTCTCCTCCCGACAGCCCGAGCGGGTAACGGGTTAACAAAGACTCAATATTCAGCAGTTCGGCAAGCTGTTGCACCCGCTGATCGCGAATTTTTCTGTTGACTCGGCGAACATGCAATCCAAATTCGATCTGATGGTCAACTCGCATGGTCGGGAACAACACCGAATCCTGCGGCACGTAACCGATTTGCCGGCGTGAAGCAGCCCAGTGACTGACGTCCAACCCGTGCAGCAGAATGCGACCCTGCCGGATTCGCCGCAAGCCGCAAATCGCTTCCAGCAATGTTGTTTTTCCACAGCCTGTCGGTCCCATTAAAATGCCGTAAGCGCCACCAGGAATCTGGAGGTCAACACCGCTCAGTTCAAAACTGCCCTGACGAATCGTGACATTCTCCAGTGAGATCATGTGCGCCCCGCAGAGTCGGATTGTCCACCCAGCGTCAGCAGGCGCGTCAATACCAGCACACCAATGGCCAATGTCACAAGCAGGATTGAGGCTCCCACTGCGCCGCGCAGATTGCCAATTTGGAAATTCAGATAAACGGTTGTCGAAAGTACTTCCGTTTTCATTCTTGTGGTGCCGGCAAAAATCAGAATTGGTCCGAACTCGCCCAATGACCTGGCCCAGGCCAAAGTGAAGGCGGCGACCACTCCTCGCCAGGCCTGAGGCATCGCGATTCGTGAAAAAGTCTGAAAATGACTGGCACCGAGGGTGAGCGCGACCCGTTCGGGCCGGTCGCCAATCTGATTAAACGTTTCCCGCATGGTTCGGACGGCAAACGCGGCGGCTACCGTGAATTGGGCAAGTATCACGGCGGGAATTTCGTAAGTGATTCCTCGAACGCCGGGAAACCCGAGTGCCGCAAAAATCCGACCGGCGAAATGGTCGAGCCACCGACCTGGAGGAGTCTGAAACAGAACCAACAGACTGATGCCGACGACCAGCGGAGGCAGAATGATGGGAATATCGAGGATCGTATCAACCACATAATTCAGAAACTTCGCCAGCCGCAACTGAAACGGTTTGCCCTCGAAACGCAGCTCCATTTCATTGCGGCCCAACCGTGCGAGTACATAGCCGGTTGGAATCGCGACCCACATCGACAGAATCGCCGATATCGTGCAGCTAATCAGGCTCAGCCAAATCGAAAAACGGACGCGCTCGTCCGCCAGTAATTCGCGAATGTCTTGCCAACCTGTAAATCGAAAATCGGCAACGACCAAGGCCACAATGAATCCGATGTACAGGATTCCAAAACCGGCCATCGCCGACCAAAAGAGCACACTCCAGTCTCCCGGCGGTTTCTTGCTCAACGTTAAATCAGGTTCGTCAGTCATTCAATTTGGCAAACCCGATCTCCGCGTATTGCTGGTTGGAATCGGATCGTATCAGATCACTCGGCGACCGAATATCCAAGATCACGAAAGACCTGGCAGCCGGTTTCTGGCGCGGTCAAATAACGGGCAAACTCCAGACAGGCGGCCGGCTTTTTGGTTGACGCGACAACGCCGATGGCAATCGTGCGGGTGTGCTGATTCTGGGAG
>JBGSXT010000893.1:0-3550 GCA_041751295.1 Mariniblastus sp. | reverse complement strand
GTCCAGCAAAGTACAGAAAGGACGGTCAAATTGTCATTAATAACGATGCTTGAATCAAATGGCGCGCGGTTTGCGACGGATTAAACAGAACAACGTTTTAAAACGAGTGGTTTTCCGTATTGTTTAGATCCCGACACTTGTAATGGCCAAGGAGGAACAAATGTCCAACTGGGGGAATTGTCGTCATTGCCAAAGTTGGCAGATCGAACCGGAGCAGGTTGTTCAGACTTTGACCATTGGTCGCTGCAACGACGATTATTTGAAAAAGCACACGCTCACGGTCACAGCCGATTGTGGATGTAGCCGCTTCGTGGAGGGTCAACCGCAGAGCTTAACTGGCGAAGGCAGGCCAGTCAAATCAACAGCAATCGGTGGTGCGTTGCTCGCGCATACTGATCCAGAACTTCCTATTGAGACCAAGAACTCAGATTTTCGCGCGACTTAAGCAAGCCATCAAATAGCCAACCGTTGAGCGGCAAAGCTCAATTGGCAACCAATAACTTTAACAGCAAGGGGCCCTCCGTGGCGCATCAAACCGAACAAGCTGTCATTGCTGAGAGAACCCGCCCTGTTTCGATCCGATGGGGCGCCGTTCTTGCGGGTCTCGTAGCGGTCATCGCCATCCTCTGGTTGATGTCAGTCCTCGGGGCCGCCATTGGAATGAGTATTGCCGATGCAACTGACGCCGAATTGCTTGGCAAGGGCCTTGGCTATGCCGTAATCGGGTGGATGTTGTTGACTGGACTGGTGGCATTTTTTGTGGGCGGAATCTTGACTGCGCGCGCCTCAGGTTTTGCCGATACACAAACGGGAATGCTTCACGGATTTACGATGTGGGCCGCAACCATCGTGGTGATGATGATCCTCAGTTACTGGGCGTCGCTGCTCTCATCAATACCGGCTCTTCGATCATCGACACAGCTGTCAATGCTTCTGCCAATGCCGTCGGACGGTTGGATGTTGGTGCCAACGGTCGTGAGGATTCACGCTCGAACGCGACCTCTGCTGCCGGCATGTTGAATACAAGAATCTCTGCCCGTTTGAAACGCGAAGCAGCCGAGGCCATCGCTGCCCAGGAGAACGCCAACATCACAGAGGAAGAGGCGAAGCAGGCAATCGAGCAACTTGATTCTCAAACTTTACAGGAAGTAGCGATTCATCTGATTGCCGGCGAAACCGAAGCTGCAAAGGACACGCTGGCAGTCCATACGAATTTGTCTAACCAGCAAATCGAAGGATTCATCATGGGCGTGCAGGAGGATATTAAAAAGCAAGTCGACGAATTCAAGGATCAGGCCAACGAAACGCTGGAAACGGCAACCGCGTATGCTCAGGGCGTGATTTGGACTGAATTCATTGCGATGCTGTTGAGCCTGATTGCGGCCATTGCGGGTGCGCAGTACGGCTCGTCCTGTGTTGAACGGCTGCATTCGATCGCAGTCACTCGCTGCACTACCGCATGACCAGTTCACTTAGATTGCTGAATAATTTAATTTGCAGAACGGGGAAAAACAATGGTTTATGGAATACTTGGATTGTTGCTGATTGTATTGATCGCTTCGGCGCTTTTGAAAAGCATTGCAATCGGCGGCGTCGGCGGACTGTTGCTGTTGATTCTACTCATCATTCTTCTGTCCGGTCGCATTTAGGAATTGGAAGTGAACTATGTCTCGATTGATTGTCGGAATGGGACTTTTCCTGGACAGTTCCATTGGTCTTTGCACGTTGCTTTTCGGAACCTGGTCAACAGCCGCCGCAATGCTCCTGATGGTTTTGACGTCCCTTGTGTCGACTCTTGGCCTTCATATGTTGGCCACGATGATTGAGGCGCAAAAATTACCGGAAATATTGAACAATATTCAGGACGATGCTTGAACACGGAGCGGGAATTGCGCGGCGCGGTGATCTGTTGGAAACTGAGCTTCGTGAACGGTTACTCAATTGGGCTACCTTAGACTCCTTTACCGTCGATACTGGTCTGTATGTACCGTTTTTGCTCTGCCTTAAATTGGTCGCGCTGCGGACCATCGGCAAGTCAACGAATGATCGTTTCGACCTAATTTTTATTGGTTTTCGTGTTCAAGTGGGCGCGACAGGAATCGACCCTGCACTCCTTTTGGGAACTAGATCCTAAATCTAGCGCGTCTGCCAATTCCGCCACGCCCCCCTACTTTGTCCTGCAGAATGATACCGTAATGGACACTTGCCTTGAATTGGCACGAAGTCAACTTGTTGGTCGAATTCTGTCGAAACCAGACTCGACCATTCTGCCTCGCCAGTCTAGGCAAAAACATCTGGAATTTCCAGAGGAGTTCATGCCGTTTTCTACACGAATCAAGTCCGTCGATGATTTTCCAGGAGCCTTCAACGTGATTGACGCTGGGCAGAAACCGGCGAGCGTTCAATCAGATCAATCTGTTTGAAAATAGGCAGGTGGCGATAATAGATTTCAATAGTACAAACGGACAGGCTGGTGACGTAGATTCGACCACCTTGTCGGCCCCATTCTTGTTCGTCTGGACTCCAGCTGCCGGCATGGGAACCGGATTTTTCCTGGCCCGCGACCAAGATTTCCCGCATTCCGCGATTCCACAGTTTCCAGACGTCGCCGCCAAAATGATGCATGACCTGGGTTCCGTAGTTCCAATAATAAATATTCTTATCCCGTTCTGAAGGGAGGTTGAATTCAATCAGCCAGCGGACTGCTTAGATCATCCGTGGATCGCCTTTTGTCCAACCCAGGTCATCCGACACAACATGGCTTCCGCCGTCATCGAGGCCGTCGGTCGGCCTTCACCCGGACGGTACGTATACAGCGATCCGGTTGGCAGATTCTTAAAACTGCCGGTTCGATGTTGAGTCCGATAGGTTGCCTGATCGAGATAGTAATCGGCCAGTTTGAGAGTGCTCTCTTCGATATCAATTCCCAGATTTCCCGCGCGAGCACTTTGCAGGGCCATCAATTGCCAACCCAACATGCTGGTGTCGCCTGATTCTCCGGGCCGGTATCGCCAGCCACCAGCCGTGTGCTGAGCCTGTTCGATGAATCGAATCGCTTTCTGGGCCGGCTCCAGCAGCTTTTGGTCACCTGTCATGGCCAATGCTTCGCACAGGACAATTGCCGCCTGGCCGTGAGCATACATTCCCGCTTGCCCCGGAAAACGAATTCGCAAGTCCCCATTTTCTTCCTGATGTCTGATCAACCATGCCAATCCTTTAGTGACGGTTTCGCGATGAATGCCGAACTCATGCGTTTGCCCAGCGCCTAAAAAGGGCAGCAGCGCTAACGAAGTGCCCGCGGCGTCTCCCAAATTTCCTGGCCTGTCGCTGCGATCGTAATTGCTCAAGCTCCAGCTACCATTTCGACAATTTCGGCGCGGACGCGGGGATCACGTACAGCGAACGACATCAATGAATCGCGAGTTTGCCCCCAAGACCAACTGTACTCGAATCGTACCGATTTCGCCAAAATTGATGGCATTACTAGTCGCAGCCTTCCGGGAATCTCCGAATCATGCTGGTCCAATTGTTGCTCTGTCAGGACATAATC
>JBGSXT010000892.1:0-10833 GCA_041751295.1 Mariniblastus sp. | reverse complement strand
GATTTTAGGAACTGCGATTGCTTATGGACCCTCTTTATTGGTCATTAATACTGGTCGCTGTCGGATTGACTGTCATCGTACTCGAATTGTTCATACCGTCGGCGGGAGTTCTGGGAATAATTGCGGCAATTTTGTTGATCTCCGGCGTGATCGTCGGATTCGTTTCCGGCATCCAAACTGGTTTGATCATGTTGCTGGCGGTGTTGATTATCCTGCCCGTAATGTTTGCCGTTTTGATCAAGGCCTGGCCCCATACGCCCATCGGTCGGCGGATTCTGATCGGTCCGGTTTCACACGAAGACGTCATTCCGCAGGGGGAATACTACACCGAGATCAAAACATTGGAGGGCCAGTTGGGGGTTGTCAGAACGATCATGTTGCCCAGCGGGATGGTCATGATCAACGGGAAAAAATACGATGCCATCAGCGATGGCATGGCCCTCGAACCAGGGGACACAATAAAAGTTGCAGCGGTTCGTGGCAACCGGATCGTCGTCACCCGTTACGATGGTGATATTGGCGACACGAGCGATTTGCCGGCCCGCGACAGTGACCTGCTATCCCAGCCATTGGAAGAGCTCGGTCTCGATCCGCTGGATGATCCGTTGGGTTGATGCTAGCGCCGATCGCGTTGAGAATCAGCGGCAGTTTCCGGTTGGCGCAGATTCTCGACGAACCGGAAGTACCCGAATCCACCGGGACTGATAATACGAGTCAGCCATTGTCGCTGTGATGCAGGCTGCGACAGCTCGACAAGTGCCTGTAAATCGCGGATCAACTCCGGATGATCGCCGTAATAGGAATGCCCGATCAGACTCGTATCTATTTCTGAGACATCGATCGTGTCCATGCCGTCGATCACAACCAGGTTTTCGCCCGCCATTCCAGCTCGATCATGTCCGTGGATTTCTGTCGACGCGAGCAGCGCTTTGTCGCGGGAGGAGGCGTACAGAGTCACGCTCTTGGCCAGCTTCATGGCCGCATCGGCAAAACGACTGCGGAAGTCATGGACGCTGACATCCGGTGCCGCCATCACCAGTTGCCCAAACAGTTTGGGTGTCTGCGGATTGCCGATCGCGATTCGATCGAGCGCTTGCAGCAACGCCCGGTTGCCCATGCTGTGTGCAACCAGATGAATCGTCGAGTTGCCCGTCCGTCGAACGGTTTCCTGTAGAAATGATTGAAGTGCAACCACCGTCGCGTCTGCATTGGCTAGATCGCGGGTATAATTGGATAGAGCACCATGGGACGACCACGAATAACAGATTGGCGCACCGGCAAATTTCAAATCGTATGCGATCTGCGCCGTTCGCTTGACCGCGTTCTCGAAACTGACGTTATAGCCGTGAATGAAAACCATGGCCTGTCGCGTCGGTTTTTTGTCCATAGCGTTGACTAGTCCACCGTAGAACTCGTCGACTGTCGAACGAATTACGCGATTCAAGACAACGTGCTTTTCGGGATTCTCGCTGAATTCAAGTTTGAACAGCGACGGACTATCCAGATGACCTGTCTGATGGATTGGGGGGATCGTAACTTCGCAGCTGCCATAATCAAGTCGCTCGGTAGTCGACGGTCGCAGCTCGGACAGATAAACCACGTCCTCGTTGCTTTCCAGCCGTTTCAATTTCTGCCACTCAACCATCGCCGATTGACCAAGCACCAACAAGCCCGCCAGCGCGCCGAAAGCGACCGCACCGGCAAGTACTTTTCGAGTGGAAAAAAGCACGGACAGAAATGCCACCAGGTAGATAATTCCAACGATCAACGCAGCGCCATGAACTTTCAGCCAATCGCCAGGCAGGATGCCATACTTCGATTGTCGGTCGGTTGCATAAAAAACGTTGATTGTGGTTTGCGACATCGGCCCAACAGTTTTCATCGCCTTCGCTTGTGATTCCGGCTCAGGTTCGCTGTCTGCCAACGCCTGCTGCTCCATCATTCGTTCGGTCAGTTCAGGTTGAGCCATCCGAATCGCGGAGCGGACAGCGGAACGTGGCATGGGCTCACCTGCTGGAGGGGGCAGCGGTTTCATCACCAACGGTGCGGCGAACGCAGCTTCAGGGGCCGCTTCCATCGGAAAATCAGGTTCACTGTCTTGCAGCTCTGGCTCCGCTGTCGTAAAAGCAGGGGCGCGAATTTGCGGTTCAATATCGCCTGCACCAGCCATTTCAGGTTCGGACGATTCGGCCACGACATCTTCAGAAGTGAGGTCCGTTTTTTGTTGGTTGTCGGCTCGGGATGAGCATCCGACAAGCAGCAAACAGAACAGAAACAAGATCGTCAATTCCTGAAAGCCGATTAAACGGCATTGGGCCAATTTCTTCACTTTCGTACCTGCTGTTTGATCCGCGAAAAGAAATCGCAACGCTCGCAGATGGTTGCAGCAGAAGTCTGACGGAATCAGGGTGCCGGAGTCAATCGAAGTTCGAGCTGAACTTAGCCGCTGGCGTACACGGCCGCCAGCTGTTTCAGTCGCTTGACCATGGAAAACAGTCCATTGCGCCGCTGCGGGCTGAGATGCTGATTGAGCCCGAGTCTGTCAAACAGGGGGATGGCATCCGATTCCAGAATCTCTGTCGCCGATTTGCCCGAGTAATGGGCGATCAGAATGACAATCAATCCTTTAACAATGATCGAATCACTATCGGCCCTGATTTCGATGATCTGTTTTTCGGGTTCAACAACTTCAGCCGCCAGCCAGACGGTGCTCATGCATCCATGGACAAGATTCGATTTAGATTGATCTTCCGGTCGCAATCCTGGCAGCTCGCGCCCCAAATCGATAATCAAATCGTAACGATCGTCCCAGTCCTCAAGTTCCTTGAACTCTTCGATCAGATCGTCAACACTGGGAGGAAATTTCGGCACGGTTGCTCACGGGAATTAAAGGTTCTTTTCTGCCATCTTGTCGAATTTGAAACGGGCGGCAAGGCCCGATCGCGATCATGTTGATCAGGTTATTTCAATCGAATGTTTCCGGTTTCGGCGGATCAACGTCAACGTAATGGGTAAATCGTCCGGACTTGCTGACAACAATCGATGAATATCGTCGACATTCGATACGATGCGATCATTGATTTCGACAATCAGATCGCCAGATTCCAAACCGTGTTTTTGCGCTTCACCATCCGGGTCGACGTCGACGATTTCAACACAGGACTCCGAAAACAGATCGAAACGAACCATCGCTTCCCTCGGAATCCGGCAAGTCGCGGCGACGATTCCAAGGTGCCGCCGGCGCACGCGACCGTGGTTGACAATTTCGTTCACAACCCAGCGAACGGTGTTGCCGGGAATCGCGAAACACAGCCCCTGAGCCATGGCAATGATCGCCGTATTCACACCCACCACCAATCCTCTCGAATCGACCAGCGGTCCGCCTGAATTTCCCGGATTGATCGGAGCGGAATGTTGGATGATGTTTTCAACCAATCGACCGTCCACGCTGCGAATGCTTCGGCCCAGCGCGCTGACGAGTCCCGACGAAACCGTCGATTGCAGCCCCAACGGAGAGCCGATCGCCACAACCAGTTGACCGACTCGCAGTTTTTCCGATGCGCCCAGTTCCGAATACGGCAAATCACTAGCCGATAATTTCAACAGTGCCATATCGTTAGCCGGATCAGCGCCAACCAGCCGAGCTTCAATTCGATCGCCATCTGCCGTTCTGGCCTTAAAGGTCGTGCGACCACCGGTCACGTGATGGTTGGTGATCGCCAGCCCGTCGTTGGAAATCAGAAACCCGGATCCCGAACCACCTCGACCAGCTTCGCCTTCAACATGAATTACCGCCGGAGATATACATTCGACTACATGAATGACAGCCTGAGAATAGGCGTCCAGCAATTCGAGATCATTGCGCGGCGTTGCTTGGTTGCGCATCGAGGTAGAGTCACTGGGTTGTGAATCCGAGGTCCTTAAAAAGCTGCTGTTCATTTCACGTTCCCTTCAAAGATACTGATGATCGATTCTTTGTTACCCGTTGCAAAGGGCAAGTCTTGACCCGATTCTCCGTAGGAAAATCAGTTGGAAACTTGAAAAACGGCAACCAGCGTTCCGCGTTCGGACAATTGGGTCGGGCGATGTTGCTTGTTTAGACGAGCATAAAGTCCAGCAGGAAAATTCCAGCCGGTTGCATTACTCTGACGATTTGTCCTGCAGAGTTGCAAGATCATCCTACTGTTTGTCGAATGCCGTGGCTGATCATTTGATTCGGATTGCCGCATCATTGAGTAGCCAAAGTGTGGGACGCGAACCGGATGAATTCAATGCGTCCTGCAGAATGGTGCGGGTGACGTTGGAATCCATACTGCGGTTCAAAATTCTGATGGCGGTCAGCGAAAACATGTCGTTCAGGATTTCGTCCTCGTTTCCAAACAGACTCGACAGGTCGAAGCCTTGGGAAACGCTGGGCCGATGGACGACATGGTAGTCGTCCAGCTTCGCACGCTTGGCAACGACTTTCAGACAGTCATCCAGTCCTCCAATTTCGTCGACCAAACCAAGAGACTTGGCCTGAGTTCCCGACCAAACCCGGCCTCCCGCGATCGGGCGGACTTTCTTGACCGGAATGCCACGCGATGTGCTAACCAGTTTCAGAAATCGGCTGTAGACATGATCGATCGAATCCTGCAGCAACTCGCTGTCCGATTCCGACCATTCACGATCGATTGCAAACGCGGCGGCGGAAGGATCGAGCGTGATGGTTTCCTGTTGAACGCCAACGCGGCGCATGAGCTGACCGAAACTGAGCTTGAGTGCAAATACACCGATCGAGCCGGTGATCGTGCCCCGCTCCGCATAGACCGGTGCGTCGATACAACTGACCCAGTAGCCGCCTGATGCCGCCATTTCTCCCATCGATACGACAACTGGTTTTTCACTGGCCAACTTAACGAGAGCCTGTCGGACAGCTTCGCTGGCCGTCGCACTGCCGCCGGGCGAATTGACTCGCACGACGACCCCTTTGATCCGTTTGTTTTCACGAATCGCGTTGATCGCTTCGACGGTTGGTCCGGAAACAATTCCCGCGCCTGGCGAGTGGCCGTCGGTGATCGCACCGCTCAGATGCATGACGGCAATCGTGTTTTCCTTGACTGCGTCACGTGCACTGGAAGAGCTGAACAGGTCGAAGATGGAGATCTCCCGTTTAGTGGATTTCGGAGTCTTCCACTTTGTTGGACCGCCAACCATTTCGTCGATCGTCTCTTTCATTGCCCCGTAGGGAACCAGTCGATCCACTAGCCCCGCATCCAAGGCCTGACTGGGAAGCAGTAAACGCCTGGTTTGCAATTCGCGGACTTCGTTTCGCTTCAAGCCGCGGCCATTGGCAATTCGCGAAACAGCAGCATCGTTAATCGAGTTCAACATCTCGACGTAATGTTCGCGCAAATGCGTGCTCATTTGCGAATTCAGAAACGGCTCGACCGCTCCCTTGAAATCTCCGGCACGAACGACGGACGCTTTGACACCGACCAGATCCATTGCATCCTTGTAAAACAACGAACCCATCGACATTGAGGGCATGTCGGCCCCACCAAAATCTGCCATGATCACTTCGTCGCAAGTGGCAGCGATCGCCAAATGGACGTCAGACGCATTCTCCAGCCAGGCATAGGTTTTTTTGCCGGCATCCTTCAGGCGGTCCAGGCGACGTGTCAGTTCGTCAAGTTGCGCAGGATTGAACGAAACTGCTGCGGATAGATCAAAGACAACATGCTTCAGGTCTTCGTCCTTGGCCAGATCGTCCAGGTGATCACACAGCCGATAAAATGATTTCTGCTTACCGGCAGCCAGTAGCAGCGACTGAATATCGAGTTGCGTCGCACCCAGAAAATCAACATACGATCCGGACGGTGCCAGGTGGTGAATGATCGTATCGGCAACTTTTTCAGATTCCTGATCGGCTTGCGGTGAGTCTTTTCTCTCGGACGATTTTGCGGCATCGACACCAGCAACTTCGGATTCTTTCCGGATGGCAATCTTTTTGACCGAGTCCTGATTGGATTCGGTTTCCTTGTCTTCGGCCTTGCCTTGTTCATCCGATTGCTGCGATTGTCGAGCGAAGCAACTGTTGGCGAAACTGGGTCCAAAAGTCAATAAGCAAATCAGCAGAAGTATCGTCCGGTTATTGTTAACAATATTCTTCACAATGAATCCCCAGAAATCGAGTCAGTTTTTTGTAATCCATAGCCGTTAACTCTACCCACAAATGATGGGCAGGTTTTCAAATAAACATGATAACCTGAAAAGAACCCGAATTCCGAACATTGTGGCATCGATTGTGGCACAATGCTCCGTCTTGGTGATTTCTGCAACGACGGAGCGGCGCACCACCGGTTGCACCGAATAAAACTGCTCGGAATCGCCTCAATACCGACTGCTTTGTTGTTCCGTCTGGGCTATTCTGGCGGCCGGAATGCGGAACCGATCCATAAATGCGATGGACAAATTGTCCGATTTGCCTTCGCCGGCGAGCAGGACCGCGACCTCCATCAGCGGGACGGATTTCTTGTTGTCGCAGATCGCCAACGGCAGACCCGCTTGATCTGTCGCAATGCACGGGGCCAGCTCGGGATTCGTCGCATCGTTTCGGTAGATCGGAATTTCCTTGCCAAAGAGTGCCAGCTCTCCCTTGTCGATCTTGACATCAAACGCGAGATTGCCGAACGGGACCACTTGCTGTTTGGCAGAGACTCTGGTTTCGATACCCAATCCGATTGCGGCTTTCAACAGCACACGGCCGACACTGCCCGCACTGCGGGAGGCGACATGAAATGAGGCGGAATCAATCAGGCTGTCGGCCAAGTTGCATTGAATCGATTCCAGATCGCAGATTCCCGTCAGCGGTTGTTCGAGCAGGGAAGCGATTCCATCCAGTTGCACATTCTTCAGATCACCGCAAATTTGGCCAACGACTCTGTTCTTTTGATTCACCTGCAGCTCGATCGTGCCTTGGAATCCACAACCCGCGCCGAAGAAAGCAACATCCTCGTGCCACGGACGAAACAGATGACAAGGCAGCGTCGCATCATTGGTATGAATCGCAACGAAATCGTGGCTGGTAGTTTTCTCCAGCTCAAAGTCAATCACGCTGTCCGGCTGATTGGCTGGACGGGCAATCAAAGTTGCCTGAATGGACCCTGCATCCGGGCAACGGACGGAAGAGTTCAACTTTCGAACTTCGAGAATGGCCGGCATGAAATCGGCCAGTCCGTAATCTGCATCAAGAATCGACAGTTTCCCGAATGTGATTTTCCAGCGGAGAGGTCCCAAATCCGACTGTTCGAGTTGATCGCTGCAGCGGGTCAACAGATTGGCGAGCGCGTTCGCAGGAATAATAACCGGCTCGACAAGCGTGACATCGTGCCCATCCGAACCACGCACAATGGTCAGCTCCTGTAACCGGGCAGAAATTCCTGAATCGGGATCGATGATCTCGATCCCTCTCAGTACCACGCAATCGGGCAGCGGCGTCACGACCGATTCAATTCGGGTTTTGATTCCCAATTGCGCTTGGATCCTTTTTTCCCAATCGGCCGGGCCGGGCTGGTGAAAAATGGAATAGATCGCAACCGAGGCGGGCAACAGGCAGAGTATCAGAAAGGCCAGTCGACAGACGATTCGTCGCTGGTTGTCGCTCAATTTGGAACGATGTGCCATACTGCTTACCTGAACACTGTCGATGCGATCGCTGCAACCTGCAGCCGCCTGAAACTATTTCCGACCGGCCATTTCATGAAACAGCTTCCATCGCTGTTTCATCTCTTCAACGCTGTCGCCGCCAAACTTGTCGACCATCGCCGCCGCGACTTCGAAGGCCACAACATTCTCGATGATCACGCTGCAGGCCGAAAGCGCGCAGACGTCGCTTCGTTCATAACTGGCTTTGGCTGGATTCTTCGTCTGCATGTCACTCGACTCCAGCGGTTTCTGTAATGTGCTGATCGGCTTCATAGCGGCTCGGATCACCAGCGGCTGCCCGTTGGTCATGCCTGCTTCCAGTCCACCAGCATTGTTGGAGGGTCGCACGTACCCGAGGTTCGGTCTGCCGGCAGAACTCGGATCATATTGAATGGGATCGTGAACCTGACTGCCGGGACGTCGAGCTGCCTCAAACCCCAGTCCAATTTCAACCCCTTTGATGGCCTGGACGGCCATCACGGCCTGGGCCAGTATGCCGTCCAGTTTGCGATCCCATTGAGCATGTGTGCCCAGCCCAAACGGCAGCCCTTCGGCGCGAACCTCGACGATGCCGCCCAACGTATCGCCGGCCTTGCCGGTGCGATCGATGTAGGCTTTGATCTCTTCATCCCGGTCGGGATCCAACGAATAGATTTCGCTCGCATCGCGCAATCGTTTTTGTTCCTGGATCGAATTCCCTTTGGGCTCAATCCGTTCGGTTCCCAACTGGACGACGTAACCGATCGTCTCGATGCCAAACTCGCTTAACAGCTGCTTGCATAAAGCTCCGGAAGCCACCCGGACGCAGGTCTCGCGGGCACTGGCCCGCTCCAGAATGCCGCGGATCGATGACAGGTACTTGATCGAGCCGCTCAAATCGCCGTGGCCGGGCCGGGGTCGGGCCAGTTCCTGCAGCCGCTCCAGTTTGTAGTCGCGATTGATTACCTGCATGGCGATCGGGCTGCCCAGCGTCCTGTTTTTCCAAACGCCAGCCAGAAACTCCACCTGATCCGTTTCCAGTTTTTGACGCTGGCCTCGGCCGTAGCCCCCTTGCCGTCGGCGCAATTCGATATCGATCTGGCCATCGTCGATCGTGAGTCCCGCCGGGAAACCATCTACCAATGCGATCATCGCTTTTCCGTGCGATTCGCCTGCCGTCCAATATCTGAGCACGTCGACTGAACCTGATTTTTAGGGAATTGTCTTTCCTGGTGTCCCCAAAAAATTCGGGGCGGGAAGTTTAATAGGCGACAGCTATGCAGAACAGGCCGTTTCAAACAGCTAGCAGAGCGTGGGCTAAACAGAGTCCTGTCCGTCGCCTATCATGTTATTCGGTT
Organism: Mariniblastus sp.; assembly: GCA_041751295.1. Classification (GTDB taxonomy): domain Bacteria; phylum Planctomycetota; class Planctomycetia; order Pirellulales; family Pirellulaceae; genus Mariniblastus. The sequence continues at coordinate 1,810 of JBGSXT010000892.1, read as the reverse complement.
AATTTTCAAGTCGATCGACAGCTGCTTTTCCTTTCACTCGGAATGAATTTTTCTGCCACCATAACAATCAACATGTTTCTTCCATCCACATATTCGATAACGAACACATCGAACGGCAATTTGCCGTTTTCGCTAGCGGTTTACTAGCTGTGCAACGGCGATTCGTAGCGTTGGAGTTAGTATTACCGTGAAAGAGCTGAGTTGAAAACATGCGGAAAATGTTGGACGAAAAGTTGAGTCGATTCGAATGGCTGGAGCAACAAATGGCGGATCCGGCTGTTCAATCGGATTCAGGAAAAATGGCGGCCGTTGCCCGTGAGCATGGTACGCTTGCCAAGTTGGCGAAAAAGTATCGCCGCTTTCGAGTCGTGTTGGACGAAATGGATCAGGTCCGGGAAATGGTAGCCGCCGGCGACGCCGACGAAAGGGAACTGGCGGACGAGGAATTGGCAACTCTAACTGTCGAGCGTGAGCGGCTTTGGGAAGAACTTCTCGACATGACTATCGGCGGTGAAGATGCCAATCGCAGCCGCTGCGTATTGGAGATTCGTGCCGGGACTGGTGGGGACGAGGCAGCTCTATTCGCACGCGATCTGTTCGAGATGTATAAACGTCATGCCGAAATCAAGGGTTGGAAGTTTGGCGTGCTTGAATCCTACAGCACCGAGTTGGGCGGGTTTAAAGAGATTGTCATCTCCGTGGAAGGGGAAGGCTGCTTCCGCGAACTGCAATATGAAAGTGGCGGTCATCGCGTGCAGCGCGTCCCGGAAACCGAAACCAAAGGTCGGGTTCATACGTCTGCGGCGACCGTAGCCGTACTTCCTGAACCGGAAGATGTCGAAATCAATTTGAAACCGGACGACCTGGAAGTCGAACGCTACGCCGCCAGCAGCGGGCCGGGTGGGCAACACGTCAACAAAACGTCGTCGGCGATTCGTATGACGCACAAGGAAACCGGGCTGGTTGTCAAGTGTTTTGAAGAACGCAGCCAGCACAAGAATCTTGCCAAAGCGATGCGGATCATGAAATCGCGCCTGTATGATCACTTCCAACAGAAAGAAAATCAGGAACGGGCCGATACCCGCAAGAGCTTGGTGGGGTCGGGCGATCGCAGCCAGCGAATTCGGACATACAACTTTCCCGAAAACCGGATGACCGATCACCGTATCAATTTGACGCTGTACAGGCTTGATCAGATTATCGCTGGCAGTCTGCAAAGCGTTACCGATTCGCTGATTGATCACGATCGACAATCGTTGCGTTCGACCATGGGCTCACTGGATTAATCGGCGGGTTTGACTTGAATTCCATGACGGGAACCGAACCCTGGACGATAAAGCTGCTGCTCGATTGGACAACCGATTTTTTCAAATCGAAGAAACTGGAATCGGCCAGATTGAGTGCCGAGATTCTGCTGGCCGAAGCGTTGCACTGTCAACGGATTGATTTGTACACCCGGTTTGATCAGGTTCCCGAAGAAAACAGCTTGGCTAAATACCGGGATTGGGTCAAACGGCATGCCAAAGGGGAACCGGTCGCCTATCTGGCAGGTCACAAAGAGTTTTTCTCGCTCAAGTTTCTGGTCAATGCCAGTGTGCTGATCCCGCGCCCGGAAACGGAACACGCTGTCATCGCCGCTATTGATGCTGCTAAGACTCTGGCGCGAAAACAGGTCTGCATATTAGATGTCGGGACGGGCAGCGGCTGCATCGCGGTGGCTTTGGCCAAACACGTTCCCGGCAGCCAGGTCGTGGCCACGGATATCAGCCCCGACGCACTTGACGTCGCGCGGCAGAACGCGGCCAATCAT
>JBGSXT010000891.1:0-17867 GCA_041751295.1 Mariniblastus sp. | reverse complement strand
TCGGATGCAGAGTCTTGACGCGTCCATCCATCAGCTCCGGAAACCCGGTATATTCGGCTACTTCCGTAACCGCAATTCCTGCGTCGTCCAAGTGCCTTTTCGTTCCACCGGTACTGACGATTTCGATTCCGGCGTCGACCAGACCTCGGGCAAAATCAGCGATGCCCAACTTGTTGCTGACGCTGATCAGGGCACGTTTGATAACTGGCGAATCCATCTTTGATCCGTAACAGACTGAAAAACAAAAACCACTTCACGGCGGCCGCAAAGTGGCAATTCAACAATTTCAAATTGTCGGAGAACTGATACAATCTGGCAACGTGGCAACCAACTGACGGCTGGAAACGGAAATGGGCGACATTTCGAGATTTAACACGGTCGAACATATCCGTTTGATCGCTGAAGAGACGGGTGAAATCAAACGTCTGACGGGATTCAAAAAAGGGCACCGGATTCCGGATGCGATCTCCACCCGCGATGCGGCCTTCCTGACAGAGGTATCGGCGGAGCAATTGGACGTTGACCTTGTTGAAACCTTTGCCGCCTTGCGAGACGTTTACGGCTTCAAACGTCGCGAGATTTCCGTAACCGGGCCCGAAGAAGGATTTGGCGCGATCTCGACTCCTTACTTCAACTACGAAATTGACATTGCGCAATTCCAGGACCAGCCCTCCCATTATCGCTTGCGCCGGTCGATCACCCGGATTCAGGAGCCAGTTCGCGTTTTGAGCGCCCAGTTTGAATCCGTTTTTGCGAACCGGTTTCGCACGATCGAGATCCTGGCTGAATCCAATTTTGATTTGGAAGCGATCATCGACCGCATCGAGGAAGCCGATTCGAACGGCGTCAGCGTCGATTTCGACAAAAATATTTCCTGGTGCAAAATCAGCCTTGGACCCGTCCTCGTCGAAGTTGCCGGAAATTGTATTCGCATTGTCGACGAACAGAACGGCCAGAAATTGCGGGAACTGTTTGATACGTTTCAGTCCGTCCAAAAAAAATACATTGAAAATCTGGACGTCAGCAAAAATTGGTTCGCCGACGCCTGAGGTTCGCATTGGCTGCGAATTGTGTCTGGGCAACGTTGTAACGGGCCCGCAATGCTACTGGCGAAACAAAGTCGTTAAATCTTTCGAGCCGGTGAGCCTCGGGTAAGTCGCCAAACAGTCGGCGTTCGATTCTGGACCATTCCTCGCTCATTTCCGCCGCGATCTGACGCTTTGCGTCGTCTTCCTGATTCTCGAACCAGCGATCCGCGTAATTCACGAGCGGGTGCCGACTTGCCCCCTTTCGAAAGACCTGCATTCGCAATCTCGCCGCCTGCTGCGATGGAATGCCTGCATACTCACTGGCGCCGTCCAGCAGTTTGCAAAAGGCATCGATCCACCGTGTTGGACATTCCACTTCATCGTTGAAGATGGCATGAATATCGCGATGCAGGTGTCGCCGCATCCGGTTGAGTCCGCTCCGATAGACTTCCAGCATTCGTCCGGCCGTGGGGATACCGGAGCGCGTAACCAAGGGCATTGAAGTGTGCCTGGTGAACCTCACCGGAGCCAATTGGGTTGGCGTTGTTTCGGACGAGACACATGTTCGTAAAGCGATCACGCATAGCCTGGCAAACATCGTCGATGCCGCACCAAATTAAATCGAACAAAACGTCGAATGGTCCCAGTATCCAAAGTAGTAAGCGCAACGAGAGCATGAACAATGATGGCCTTTCGCCCTTCAAGGTCACCAGACTTGACCTACCCCAGTTTTGACCACTTGGCCGGTTACGCTGGCAGGCGAAATACGGGAAAATCGGGCATTCAATCAACCCCTGAAACTCCGAAAAGCACATGGAATTGCATTCGATAGAAAATCTTGATCGGACGACTGATATGGCAGACTCCGATTCGAGTGGGCCGAAAGCAGGTCATCGCGGGTCGCTGTTGGTGATTTTTCTGACGGTCTTTATTGACCTGCTGGGTTTTGGCATCGTGTTGCCACTGCTGCCGTTGTACGCCGATCAGTTTGGCGAAGATCCGTCCGGTTGGATGATCGGATTGTTGATGGCCAGTTTTTCGATCATGCAGTTTCTGTTTGCGCCAATCTGGGGCTCGCTGTCGGATCGCATTGGACGGCGACCGGTGATTCTGATTGGGCTGCTTGGCTCCGTCGTGTTTTACACATTGTTCGGAATCGCATCGCTGTATCAGAGTTTGACGTGGCTGTTTATTACCCGGATCGGGGCTGGAATAGCCGGTGCGACAGTTTCCACGGCGCAGGCCTACATCGCCGATACGACCGATAATGAAAATCGGGCGCGCGGCATGGCACTGATCGGCATGGCATTTGGATTGGGTTTCACACTGGGTCCCTTGTTTGCCATTTTTGCGGTTCCCAGCGGGGACGCGGATCTCGGGCCAGGGCCTGGATTTGTTGCAGCGGGGCTGTCACTTGCGGCACTGCTACTGGCGATTTTCAAACTACCAGAATCATTGACGGCAACATCGGCAACCGCGAACACGCGCAGTTGGTGGGATGCGCGCCGCTGGAAATTAGCATTCGGCAATCGGGCGATCAGAATTCTGTTGATCGGGTTTTTTGCCTGTATTTTCTGTTTCGCCAGTTTTGAAACGACCCTGTCGATGCTGGTCAAAGGCTCGAAGGATTTTGAGAATCCGCCGTTTCAATTCAGTTTCAGGGACATCTGCCTGATGTTTGCCTTCATCGGATTTCTGGTGGCTGGAGTTCAAGGTGGCATTGTGCGGCCACTTTCAAAACATGTTCCTGAACATCGATTGGCGATTGCCGGTGCGTTGATCTCCGTCGTTGGATATGCGTTGATGGCCGTTGCTGCGGCTACTGCTTCGCTGTTTTGGCTGTTCACCGCGTTGATCATCATTGTCTGCGGCGTCGCCTGTTTGCAGCCGACGTTTTATTCGCTCCTGTCGCGGTGGTCGGACCCGGCAAAACAGGGGCAAGTGCTCGGCATCGGCCAAAGCGTCAATGCATTGGCGAGGATTGCCGGTTCGGCGATTGGCATTCCGCTGCTGAAAACCGGATTCGTGATTCCGTTCGCGTTGCCGTATCTGGTTTCGTGCATATTGATGTTGGCCGTTGCCGTGTTGGTCTTTGTGGCGTCAAAATATGGAACTGATTTTGCGCCCAGCGAAAACCCGACCGGATAAATCCGCTATAACAGGTAAATCATCTGGACGGCACCACTTTCTGTGTAAAATGTCGCGAATACAAGCACGACGTGCGAGCATGTGGATTTGCCGCGAATAAATCACTCACTGGCGCGTCGTGCTTGTATTACCTGACTTGTGGGGCTGTCCAGTTACGTATTGCCCATTGAGAAGCAAATATGAAAATCCGAATCGTCACCAACCTGTTTTGGTCGCTGCTGATTTTGAACTCCAGCGCGGATGCACAGGATCGAATTACGGGGCACAAGTTTGCCACGCGTTCAGAAGTCATCGCTCGCAATGGCATGGCCGCCACATCGCAGCCGCTGGCAACTCAAGTCGCGATTGACATTTTGAAACGGGGCGGCAACGCAGTCGATGCGGCCATCGCGGCCAACGCAACTCTGGGGTTGATGGAGCCGACGGGCAACGGGATCGGCGGCGACCTGTTCGCGATCGTCTGGATCGAGGCTGATCAGAAACTGTATGGACTGAACGCCAGTGGCAGATCGCCAAAGAGTTTGTCACTGGAAAAACTGCGCGAGGTTTTGGGCGATCGCAAACTGATTCCGCCGCTGGGAGTATTGCCGGTTTCCGTTCCTGGCTGTGTCGACGGCTGGTTTGAACTGCACGAGCGGTTCGGCAAGTTGCCGATGGACCAGGTATTGAAACCGGCCATCGATTATTGCCGGGAGGGTTTTCCAGTTTCCGAATTGATCGCGTATTACTGGGACCGCAGCCTTTTTCTCGGTCGGTTCCCGGGATTCAGCGCGACATTTTTACCGGATGGTAAAGCACCGGCCAAAGGAGAAATTTTCCGCAACCCGATGTTGGGCGATACATTGGAGAAAATTGCGACTGAAGGGCGCGACGCATTCTATCGAGGGGACATTGCAAAAACGATTGATGAGTTCATGAAGCGTCACAACGGGTTTTTGTCGTATGACGATTTGGCCCAACATGAATCAACCTGGGTCGAGCCGGTTTCGACCAACTACCGCGGATATGATTTGTGGGAGCTGCCACCCAACGGCCAGGGGATCGCGGCGCTGCAAATGTTAAACATGCTTGAGCCATTGGACTTGAAATCGGCTGGATTCGGCAGTGTTGACCACATTCACCATTTTATCGAAGCCAAAAAGTTGGCGTTTGAAGACCGGGCGAAGTTTTACGCCGATCCCGATTTCAATCGGATTCCTGTCGCCGAATTGATTTCCAAAGAATACGGCATTCAGCGGCGGCAGTTGATCAAGGACACAGCCGGTCAATCGTTTGAACATGGCAATCCGAAACTGGAAGAAGGGGACACGATTTATCTGACCGTTGCCGACAGAGAACGAAATATGGTGTCGCTGATTCAAAGCAACTCCCGCGGTTTTGGATCGGGCCTGTGTCCCAACGGGCTCGGATTTTGTTTACAGGATCGGGGCGAGCTGTTTGATTTGAATGATGGCCAATTTAACACCTACGCGCCCAACAAACGACCGTTTCATACAATCATTCCAGCGTTCGTTACTCGGGACGGCAAGCCATTTCTGAGCTTCGGCGTTATGGGTGGCGCGACTCAGCCTCAAGGTCACGTGCAGATACTGATCAACATTGTAGATTTTGGGATGAATATCCAGGAAGCAGGTGACGCGCCGCGGATTCTGCATTCGGGTTCGTCGGAGCCAACGGGCGAACGGATGACAAACGGCGGAACGGTGGCGCTCGAGGCCGGTTTTGACGAACGGGTGATTCGGGAACTGATTGAGCGGGGACACACGATGAAATATGAAGCAGGAGCGTTCGGCGGCTATCAGGGCATCATGTACGACGCAAAAAATGATGTGTACGTCGGTGGCTCCGAATCGCGTAAAGATGGCATGGCGGCCGGCTATTGAAAGAACGGGACGTGATGGAAAACCGAAAGAACAAGCCGGGCGTTGAGAACCCGAACGAGCCATTGAATCGCAAACAGATTCACACGCTCGTGACTCGGCGGCTGAACGATTATCGGCCGGCTGCCTGGGAGGATGATTTTTCGCGCAACTCGCTCGACGACCTCCCTTTTGAAAATCTGCGCCCGATCAGCGAGCGTCTGGAGGAAGTCCGGAAATTGAACGCTCCCTGTTTGGACAGAACGGATGTCAGCGAGTTTGCCCGGCGCGATTCGATGCCGATTCCCAGTCCGGACGATCGCGAACGATACAGTGTCGGCTTTGACGCCATGTATTGGTTTACAGGTTTGTGCGATTATCTGAAGGCCATGTCTGAAGCGGCAAAAAACGGGGTGACTGTCGACCGAGTTCTTGATTTCGGTTGTGCTTCGGGGCGGGTGCTGCGCCATTTTGTAACGCAAAGCGAAATCCCGGAAATTTGGGGCAGCGATATCAATGCTCGCCACATCCGCTGGCTGTGCGAATTCATGCCGCCGAAGGTCAAGCCGATTGCAAATCACTGTATTCCCCAGTTGCCAATCGCTGACCGAACATTTGATCTGATTACTGCCTTTTCAGTTTTTACGCATATCGATACGTTTGAAACGTGTTGGTTGGCCGAATTGAAAAGGATCCTGAAAGTCGGCGGCCTGGCTTATGTCACCATTCATAACGAAGATACTTGGGCAAGTTTGCGCACGGAAATCGACAATACAAATAACCGGCTCGTTCAGGCAATGATCGGCATCGATCCGGATATTCAGACAAAGTTGTCCGGCGACATGCCCGATGGCCGGACGGTTTATCGCTTCACGGAACGCGGCCCGTACCGCGCGCACGTTTTTCACTCCCATAGTTACATCCGGAATGTATGGGGGCGATTTTTCGAGATCGTCGATATTCTGCCTTGTCATCATGCGCGCCAATCGGTGGTCGTGCTAAAAAACCTGAACCGGATTTGAAATGGATGCATCGAAGAGTCTGCAGGATCAGTTCGCACCCAACCTGATCTGTTTTGGCTGCGGACCGGCGAACGATCAGGGCTTGCGCATCAAGAGTTTTGTTCAGGGCAACCGCGTGGTCGCATCGTTCGTACCGGCCAATCATCATCAGGCATTTGAGGGGATGATTAACGGTGGCATTATTGGTGCCCTGCTGGATTGTCATATGAACTGGACCGCCGCCTGGAGCATGATGGTCGCCGGTGAATTGGCGGTGCCTCCGTGTACCGTAACGGCGGAATACAAGGTTGTGTTCCAAGCGCCAACCCCCAGCGATACCGTTTTGAAACTGGAATCCTGGGTGGTGACATCGACTGGGCGTAAAGCGCAGATTGATGCGACGTTAGGAACCGATTCAGGCATTACGGCGTTGGGTCAAGGTACATTTGTCGCGGTCAAACCGGATCATCCCGCCTGGCATCGTTGGTAAACCAATCACCCACATTGCAGGACTATCAGGGCGGATCGTCTCCACCGGGGTTGAACGGGTTGCAGCGGCAGATTCGCCAGGCCCCTTTCAGCGAACCCCAAATCGCTCCGTACTTGCGAACAGCCTGAATGTAATAGGCACTGCAACTGGGATGAAATCGGCAAATCGGGGGGAGAAGTGGACTGATCAGTATTTGATATAGTCGAACGAACAGAATCAGGACGTAGGCGGGCAAATGGTAAATCGATGCCAAGATGGTTCCGAGCAAATCAGCACCTATTTCCTGATTGATGGTTTGTGAATCCTGCGGGCAAGATGATCGGTCAGGATTTTCAGGGATCGAAAAATCTCGTCATACCGATAGATGGCACCCTTCCGAGGACGAACAACGATATCCAATCCGGCGGGCAATTCCGATTTCTGTTTTCGAAACGCCTCTCGAATGACGCGTTTCCAGCGATTGCGAACAACCGCGTTGCCGACTTTGCGACTGACCGACAGTCCAAGCCGTGTTTGGGCCGAATCGTTGCCCGTACCTTTGATCACCAGAATTTCATCAGCCGCAAAATACTGGCTGGCGTGAACCTGATCGAATTGGCATTGCCGCAGCAATCGAATCGACTTCGGGAAACTCTGGTCCGGTTTATCCACAATAGGGTTCCAATCGGGATTACCACTTCAATCCGTCGCGGACAGCGGGATTATTCCATGCGGGGCTCAATCGGTTGATCAGTTCGAAATCGTCGGCACTGATGTTTTCCGGGATTTGAATCTGTAACTGCACAAGCAAATCGCCGGTGCGGTCCTTCGATTTGATACCCAGTCCCTTCAGCCGCAGGGTTTTTCCATTGGTTGTCCCTTTGGGAACCGAAACGGTTACGTTGCCATTGGGTGTCGGCAGATCGATCTTCGCCCCCAATACCGCTTCTTTCAGTGTAATTGGCACTGTCACTTTCAGATTGAAGCCACTCCGGGAATAAACTGGATGCGACGCGACGCGAATCAGCAGCAGCAGATCGCCTCGGGTTCCGATTGGCATTCCCATTTCACCCTGACCGCGCAATCTGATTTTTTTTCTGTCTTCGATGCCTGCGGGGATTTTTACTTTGATGGTTTCCACCTTGCCATCGCGTCGCTGCAAGCTGACTTGATGTTCGCCGCCGACAACTGCCGTGTGGAACGATACGGTTATTTCCTGTTCGACATCCTGCCCTTTGTCCGTGTGTTGAGGTGGACTACCCCCCATTCCACCAAACTGTCGAAACAGATTTTCGAAGCCACCGCGCTGACGGCCGCCCCGGTTCGGGCCCGATCCGCCAGGTCCGTCGGGGCCACCAAAAATTTGGCTGAAGTCAATTTCTGCACTGCCAAACGGATTGCCTCCCTGAAACGGGTTACCTGTCGGAGCGCTACCCGGAGCGCCACCCGGATTGTCAAAAGTCGGTCCAAAACGATCGTACATTTCGCGTTTTTCCGCGTCATTAAGCACGTCGTAGGCCTGTTGAATTTTCTGAAACCGCTGTTTGGCTTTGGCTTTTTCGCTGTCGGATTTTTCGGCATGCAGATCGGGATGATATTTGCGCGCGAGCTTGCGGTAGGCCTTTTGAATCTCTTCCTGTGTTGAGGATTTGGAGACTTCCAAAACCTCATAATAATCGTCAGCCATTTAATTTATATTGCCTTGTGCATATCCTGAATTAGTGGGCCCACTCCTCTACAGATTTCCCGGACCCGGCCCTCATTATAAGGGTGAAATCAAGTTGGTGAATTTTTGCATCAAATGTGGTTTCCACCAGTTCGGTTGTTGATTCCTGTCACCCATTATTCGTTCCCTCGACGAAAACCAGTTCCGTAAGTCCCCGCCCCGCAACAACTTGCGTCCTCTCAATCGGAGAAGCCCACCAATGGCATCCTGTATGCGATTAGAGCAATTCTCACCCCCGACACACACCCCGTATTTGTCGAAAGAGGATTTGATGGGCAATTTTGATCATGACGAAACCGACACCGATGCCATCCTCCCTTTCGAGGTCGATAATGACGCCAGCGAAAGTGATTCCAAACCCAGGTCCAAGCGATCCGACGACAGTATCGATGATCCTGTTCGCATGTACCTGATGCAAATGGGCCAGATTCCGCTGTTGACGCGCAAGGAAGAAGTCAGTGCGGCCATGCGGATCGACCAGGCCCGATTGCAGTTTCGCAATACCATGCTGGCGACCGACTTCATGCTGCGAGGAGCCTACGAAGCTCTGCAAAAAGTTCTTCATGGCGAATTGCGTCTGGATCGGACCATCGAGGTCTCGGTAACTAACAAAACCGAAAAGAAGCGGATCATGCAACGGTTGGCCCCCAATCTGAAAACGTTGCGCCATCTGATGGACCGTAACAAGGAAGACTTTCGAGTTGTTATCGACAGTCGCCAGCCGATTTCTGTGCGACGCAAGACCTGGCGCGGTTTGATTCGGCGGCGCAACAAATGCGTCCGCTTGGTGGAAGAGTCGAATTTGCGGTTTAGCCGGCTGCAACCATTGTACGATCAGATCTCGGAGATCAACGGCCGCATGCAGGAGTTGCGGGCGATGCTGGACGAAGCCGCCAGCGGCCAAACCGGCCACAACCACAACGTTGAGGAAATCCGCGCCGAGCTGAACCACCTGATGATGCAAACTTTTGAAACCCCGGCTACGCTGCGGCGACGGGTGTCAAAGACGGATCGCCTGCGTCAGTATCAGGATGCTGCCAAGCGGATCTTGTCGGCAGGAAACCTGCGGCTCGTCGTTTCGATCGCCAAGAAATATCGCAATCGTGGACTGAGTTTTCTGGACCTGATCCAGGAAGGGAACACCGGTTTGATGCGAGCGGTCGACAAGTTCGAACATCAACGCGGCTACAAGTTTTCGACCTATGCAACGTGGTGGATTCGACAGGCCATCACGCGGGCGATCGCCGACCAGAGCCGCACGATCCGGGTTCCAGTCCACATGATCGACACGATGAGCAAGGTTCGCAACGTCATGCGTGAGCTGGTCCAGGAACTGGGTCGCGACCCAACCCCGGAAGAAACCGCCGAAAGGGCTCAACTGTCGCTCGACGATACCCGGATCATCATGAAGATGTCACGTCAGCCCCTGTCGCTGGACCAATCGGTTGGCGATCACGAAGACAGCTACTTTGGAGAATTTGTGGAAGATTACCGGGACGATGATCCACTCTATGAAACCAACCAGCAAGCCTTGAAAAGCCGTATTCGGGAAGCGATGGAGCACTTGAATTACCGCGAGCGGGAAATCCTGAAACTCCGCTACGGTCTGGCCGACGGCTATGCCTATACGCTGGAGGAAGTTGGGAAAATATTTTCGGTCACCCGCGAACGGGTTCGGCAGATCGAATCCAAAGCAGTTCGAAAACTGCAGCAGCCCTACCGCTGCCAATCGCTCTCCAGTTTTCTGGACGGTGTTGAAATGGTCATTGAGAGCCCAAGTGTCGAAAACTCGTAAGTCGTTGCCACTGTTGCAGTTCCGAATTTACACCTAGCCCAGCCGTTTGTCGGTGCGTATTATTCCAGTGCGACGCAAGAAGTGTGTCTCCTTGTGATGACACCGACTGATCGTTTCAGTCGGTGTTTTTTTGCGCCTGTGCTGATCGTGATAAACATGACGCAACCAACGGACGAAGACTCCGACATTGCCGGGTTCCGGCTGCAGGCGATCGATGCCCAATCGCCACTCGAAGTTTTGCAGGATGGCGCCGAGAAGATATGCCTGCCGTTGCCTGAAAAGGACAGAATCGCGATCGAAAACCGGATCCGCCGCAATTATCGCTATCGCATTTCGCTGTTTGAGCTGCTGCTGCCTGTCAGCGTTATCTGCGGCTTGCTCGCGATGACCCATTGGATTCCGCTCCCAATCTACGCGCTGGTTTTGGGCTGCCTGACGGTCGTGTTGCTGACCGGAATGTGCAACGCCCTACCCGTTCGGTATCGCCGCGGACTGACGGCCATTGTGATGCTGTTCTATTTGATTCTTGCCATTCTGTTGGTTGCGGGCGAATAGCGGAGTCGCTCATGATCTCGACGACTTAACCAGCGCCTGCATCCTGTTCATGGCGTTCGACCGCAAAAATTTCGTCAATCGATTCACCGAGAGCAGGCGGTTCGTATTTTTGCAATTCCTGATTCTCATGCTGCACCCGGTCGGGTACCGACAGTCCGGTCTGTAACAGTTCGCGGGTGGACAGGACCAAGGCAAACAGACCGCAGGTTTGCATGAACAGGAACATCATGAGCGCCTCCAGCGGATCGACCTCGTTAAAACCGGAATTGGCGATTTCGATCGAGGTCCAGTAGCCGTTGAAGATTTGTTCGGTGGTGTGATTTGGCCAACGGTCTGACTGCAAAATATTGTAGTGGTACAGCAACGGGATTCCGGTAAAAAACATGACGATCACCGCCCCCACAGCAAACGCAGCAAACGAGTTCACTTTCTGTGGCGAGTAACGGCGCAGCCAGCCAACGAGCAGATACGTAACCGCCAGAAAGAAGGATGCAAACAAACAAATCGACACGACGCCACCAACCATATCGTACAACTGGCCGATACCAATCGTTTGACGACGAGAAAGGAAATTCAATTCGTTCGTTTTCGGCTCAGGCAACCAATCTTGTCCGAAAAGGATCAATGCCGAGAATACCAATCCGCAAAACCAGATGTTTAATGTTGCAAAAATCAATCCCCGCCCTGAACCGGGCAGAAAGAAGGAAAACATCGATCGCGTCAGTCCGGTTTGGGGAATCGACCTTCTGACCCGATGCGACAGGCGGTTGTCTTCGCCGATCATGGCGAATCCCATGATGAGCCAGTAGTGTGCCGTGATTGCCGTCAGGATCGGCGCAAGAACCGGTTCCAGAAAAAAAGACAACATGCTGATACTCCAGCCGATGAACAGCGTTTGCTGGATCAGCATCGCAATCCGTGCCCAAGTCGAGCGGTTGTCGGACGCGAACGAAATCAGTCCTGAGGCTGCCGCCAACATCAACAATCCTGTGGACAGGATCGCCGCCATCGCGCCCAGAGTGAGAAACTGGCCCTCCGTTCGAGTCATGAAAACAAGCCCACCATCGGCCAGTTCGAAGGCGGTGACACACCACAGCCAATACGCGAGAAATTGGATCATCAACAGCAGAATCGCTGCGCTGACGCCGAACATTTTCGAGCGGCTGGCACCGGCAAAAAACAGGGCGATGCTGGACAAACCAAAACAGGCTGAAATGCAAAACGCCAGTCCGATGACAATTTGCGGAATGCTCAATCCAGGCAACAGATAGGTAAACGCAATGCAGGGCGCCAGCACCGATAGGTAGATCAACATTTGCAGCAGATTGCTGCCGAGTTTCCCCGCGATGATCTGCCGTGCCGTCATCGTCGTTACGGCAATCAGCTGGATTGTCCCTTCTTCGTACTCGCGGGCGAGCGAACGATAGGCACTGAATGGAACCACAATGATCAGTGGAAAACCGAGTATGATCCAATAACCAGCCAACAGAGTTGGGCCCCCGCCGCCATCGTCAACCGACGTACGATTAATCGTCAGACCAATCAAAGTCCAAACCGTAACTGCCGCCAGCAGCAGGAAGAACGTCCAGAAGAACTGCCGGCTCTTCAGCGATTGCCGTGTTTCCTTAACCAAAATCGGGCTCAACCAGTCGCTGACGTAGTCCGCGATTCTGTCGATGTGCGCGGACTGTTCGTTGGCAATCCGCAATTCGATCGGCTGTGGTTCAGCGGGTGGTGACCAATCACTCCGGATTCCTGATTTTTCGCCGAGAACATTCACTGAACGAGTCCCTTCGTGACATGCAGAAACGCGTCTTCTAGCGATTTTTCCTTCACCCGAAAACGGGTCACGCGGATTCCGCCATGGACCATCGCCGCGAGCAGGTTGGCCTGTGCTTCCATTTCCGGGCTGAAGGCAAATGTCATCGTATTGCCATGGGAAATGTCGGCTTGTATCTGAAACTCGTCGTGGAGAAGCTGTTGGGCTTCCATCAAATCTGAAATGAACGTAACCGTCACGACGACCAGCTGCTGATTGGCGGGCAGTGTCGTCGAGCCGTCAATCGTCAGGTAGCCATTGCCAGAAAGAATCTCGTCGACGGTGCCAACGGCCAGCAGCTGGCCTTTCTCGATGATTGCCACGCGGTCGCACATTTCAGCCAGTTCTGTCAGGATGTGGCTGCTGATCAGCAAGGCTTTGCCTTCGTCGGCCAATCGCACTATCATCTCGCGCAATTCAATCCGGGCGCGCGGGTCGAGACCGGCTGCCGGTTCGTCCAGAATCAATACTGCTGGATCGTGAATCATTGCGCGGCCCAGACACAATCGCTGCTTCATGCCTTTGGACAGACCGTCGACCGGTTTTTGGGCCAGGCGATCAAGTTGTGTGAAGGACATGACGCGCATCAGCGATTCCCGTCGCGCGTAGCCGCGCAGCCCGCATGATCGGGCAAAGAAATCGAGATATTCTTCGCAGGTCATGTTCGGGTAGGTACCGAAACTGTCCGGCATGAACCCCAGTCGCCGCCGCACGCGGTCCGGATCATCAACCACGGAAAATCCATCGATCCACGCTTGACCGCCGTCGGGCGTATCGAGCGTCGAAAGTATCCTCATGGTCGTCGTTTTGCCCGCTCCGTTAGGTCCAATAAAACCGAATACTTCGCCCCGGTACACGTCGAATGAAAGCGCATCAACAGCCATCGTCGAACCGAAATGACGGGTCAGCTGATCGATTTCGATCGCAGGGCGGTCGGCAGCGGTGGCGCTACCATTTTCCGTCGATGACATGCAGCTCGTTTTCTCCATAGATTGCCGCAGGCTGCGGGTTGGTCACGAATTCGTTTTGATCGAGGATCGCGCGGTAACTGTTGACCGGAATCGAGTTCTCATCGATTCGGTGGTGTCTCGACCATTGCGCAACCAGTTCGTCGGAATAGCCCCAATTGCTGTTGCCGATGTCCATGGTTCCAAAATTGTTACCGTTAATAGCCAGATTCCGATTCCGCGTCTCAATCCGGCCCGAATCTGGAAACGCAGGCAAGCGGATCAAGCCGCTGACAGCGTCGACGACGGCTCCGAATTCGACCTTCCGCGCCGCACCACTTGACTCCGGAGCGATGTCTTCCGCCAGAAACCAGCCATCCTCCGTTCGAACGACCGCCAGTTTGATCCGGTTGGCGAAGCCATTGGTTATAAATCCCGGCTGATCTTCGGAGGTCCCTTTCGAAAACGTTAAACGTCGATTTGTTTCAAAACATTTTAAGCTGGTTAGTTGAAATGGAGATCGGGCTCTGATTTGCCCACCGGAAAGGTACAGGTGCTCATTCCGGTAGCGAAAACGGGTCGTTGGACTGAAATTGTTTCGCGAGCTGAGGACCACCGTCTGGTCGTCGAATCGGCAATCCCGGGGGGCCAGCCCCGAATAAAAAACGTGTCGTGCATGGGTGAACGCCGCATCCATCGAATGATCGATGCGGGTGACTGAAAGGACTCGCCCCTGCATCCCCAACCCATCATTGAGGATGCCATAACCAAACAGTAGCAACACGGCGGCCAGTGAAAACAGTGGCGTTGACACGAGCAACAAATAGAGCCGACCGGTAGCCTGGAAAAAAAAGTAAAAACCCGGTCCGATCAACAGGACAAACAGCCCAATCAGAATTTGGAACGCCAGGATGGGCGGGTCACCGACACCTGGAATTCGAAAGTCCGGCTGGTAATAACCGGCGCTGGAATCTACCCCCAGCGTTTTTACTACGCTGCCTCCCGGAAAGAACAACGCGTTGTGCAGCAGCTGCCAGTCTTTCTCCTGCCAGTCGGTCAGATCATCGTCGATGACGAATACGCTGCCATTCATCAAGTCCGTTTTGATGAATGCCTGCTCCGCGAAATCCGAAGTGGTCAAGAATTTCGTCAGTTTCCTGGCCGCACTGCTGTCGGGAGCCTCGACCGCATTGATGGTTCGTTCCGTATACAAGCGAAACGCAGTCGCAAAGTAGTCAACTGACGTCAACTCGCTGCCAGGAACCTGCCATTGGTTGTCTGGATGGTCGGGTTTTCCGGCGACCAGCCGAAGCACTTGATCACGATTCGAAAATCTGTCGCCGCATTCAAAAACGACCAGCTGTCCACCGGCAATGACCCAGTTTCTGAGCGCTTCAAGTTTGGGTCTTGTAACGGCCAATCCCTGGAGGTCGGAGTGGGAGATCAAGACGGATTGAAACTCGCTCAGACTGGTCCAGTTTTCAAAAAAATCGCTCGGATGAATGGAGTTGAATAACTGGTTGGCATTTTGCAAAAAAGACAGGTTCGAAGTGACCGAGCCAGGATTGAATAAACGTAAAGTCTCATAAAACGTTGCCAGTTCTTTGAAGGAAGGCAGTGATGCTGGATCAGCCACCCCCAGATTCTGCCCTACGTGAATTGTTTGCAGCGAATTGGCACCCACCAACGTGCGAGTTGGGATGGAGGTGAGATTTGATGAAACGAATAATTGGGGAGCGATTGCGTGTGATCTCCAGGCAACGTAGCTGGAATCGGTTCTCATTAGATCGCGGGAGTTGAAAGTTCCGTTGTCGTCCTGTTCAACATGAACCTGCGCGGAAAGCCACGAATCCTGGCGCATCGGCAGGGAAATTTCGGCGAAACTGGTAGAAGTCCCCGCAGCAATGATCAATTCCTTTGACACTATGGCATCAAGGCTTTGATAGGTAGCGACTTGGGCAACGACCTGCAATACAACATCGCTTGCCACCGGTTTGCCACTGGTGGTCGAAATGACCACGCGGTCCACGCCGGGGAACGACTGAATTTTTACCGTCATCGACGGCAGTGGGGTTTGAGCCGTGGCCGTGGGGGCCACCAGTGAACACAACCCGATTCCAACGCAGACCGCCATCAGGTCCAGAGAAGTCAGTTCGAATCTCATGTCGATTGTTCCTGTTTCAGTGCGTCACTTTCTTCAACCAAGGCCAGCGGTTGCCGTTGGCCAAATAGAAGCCGAGCCAGCCCGTATAGAAGCCAATAGCTGAATGTATAGATCAGGAAGACGAACGACAGTCCGGCAATCGACCAGGCCAACCCGAACGCAACGATGTTGCCCCGATAAGCTAATGACACGATGCCGAAATAGCAGGCCACTACACCCACAAATATCAGCAACTGCTTGAGCGAAATTCTTGGTGCCAACATTTGAGGTATGTCCATCTTAACGATCGACAGGCATTGACTTGTGCGGATCGCGAACGATCTGTCAGTATAAAACGGTCAGGATTATACCGGTTATCCGAATTTACCGCGTCTCAGCAGAAAAAAACCGGTTTGGTTGTTCATCCACCGGGATGAAAAATGATTAACGACAGATTCTTCCGTCGAAACTTTAGTAAGGCTGCGGATTGGAGCCTGTTTCCGGCGATTTCGTTGACATTTGAATTCTTGCCCAAGTATACTTGAATCGTAGAATTGTCTGGAAATTCCACTGGAAATCCGGTCTCCAAGGACATGTGAAGTTTCGTCAACTTCAATGACCCGAGAGGGTCAGAAGATCGGTATGGAGCGCAGTACCGGCATTTCGGGAATTATCTGGGGCAATCGCCAGACAGGCCAATGCCGGAACCAGGTTTTACGATCGACGACAGAACAATGAACGGGCCATCCTTTGAAAGGGACCACCGATGAATTTGACAGGCAAGATTTTAACATTTCTGATCCTCTTTTTGAGCATCGCGTTTCTGGTACTCGCGGTAATGGTCGGTGCGACCCATCAGGAATGGAAAAAAATTGCCAGCGAAAACCAGGCCAAGCTGAACGAAGCCCAAAATATCCTGAACACCTACAAGGGCAAATCGGAAGAGATCAAGAAACAACTCAATGCCGAGCGCGTCGCCCGTCGATTGCAGTTGGCCCAACTCGAATCGCAATTGAATTCAGCCCAAAAGGCTTTCGATGAAAAAGAATCGCAGTTGCGGGATCAGCTGGTCATCAGCCAGGGGGCGCAGGACGCTCTCAATCAATCCGAAAAACGGCTAAAGGAAAAGGATGCGGAAGTCGCCAGTCTGAGCGACCGCAACAAATCATTGATCGATGACATTGCGACTCAGCGACAAAGCGTAGTTAATCTGACCAATCAGGTCTACAAGCTGACAGGTGATCTGGAACAGCTGGAAATCATGCAGATGGATCTGAGTGAGCAGCTCGCGCTCAAGGAAAAAGTCATGGTGGCATTTGGAGTGAAAGATACCGATGCCACGGCACATATTCCGCCGGACGTCGAAGGGATCGTGCTGCGGACGCAGGACAAATTGATTGCCATCAGTCTGGGTGGTGACGATGGTGTGCTGCCGGGACATGTTTTTGATATCTACCGTGGCGACCGATTCATCGGCAAAGCGGAGGTGACGCGGGCCAATGACAACATGTCGGCGGCAATGTTGATTCCGGAATTCATGCAGGCTCCTGTGGCGGAAGGGGATCATGTCACAACCAAGTTCTGATTTTGAATTTGACTCGCCTGATTTCGCGGCAACATCCGAATCGTCATACGAAGCGACCCAGACGGCACCCCTGCCGGAACCTGTTATTCGCTATCGAAAACAGGGCTTCAGCATTTATACAATCATGCTGATCCTGTCCTTCGTCTGTCTGTTGGCCACATTGATCATCCTGTTTATCGAAGCAGGCAAGTACACCTAGTCTCCACCGGCAATTACCATGGCCAAGACTGACTTCGAAGAATTTGACGATTTGGAGGACCCGTTTCAGGATGCCCAGTCCGAAGCGGTTGTCGAACAGGCGATGCCGGAAGCCAGCGGCTCAACCAGCAGAGAGATCGAACGGTCGACCGGACGTGCGGATTCTGCTGCCCGCAGAGTAACAGCATCATCGCGGTTGGAGTTTCTTAAAAGCATGACGGTCTACGACGCGATGCTGGTCGCCTCGGCGCTGTCGATCATGCTGGCAATCCTGTTGATGTTCATCGAGCTGACTTCTTTCGGTGGAATCTTTTTCCAATGGCGAACAACCGAAGCGGGCTTCGATTCGATCACGCCCCCCTGATCCGGTGCGTCCCGATTTGACAGCGCCAGTTTTGCGTCGCTACCAGCTAATTGCCGAACCCTCGATTGCCGTCCAGACAACACCTGGAATTGAGCCTATAATGGTCGCTGGATATACCAGAGATTGAGGCCGGTTCGGAGAAGTTGGTTGGATACACAAGCAGCGAAGTTGTTAGCGGAATCGGACACTGCAATTTCCCCGGTTGATGCCGAAGCGATTGGAAACCTGAG
>JBGSXT010000890.1:0-2346 GCA_041751295.1 Mariniblastus sp. | reverse complement strand
CAAAGGATTGGTCAGTAAAGCATTCAAGGAACGGAAAACGATCTGCCATCAGGGGATTTTCAAACACAAAGAGCAAAGCACCGAGATCGACATGGAATTGGGACAAATCACCGCCCATCAGATTGCTTCGCCGTTCCGGCTGTTTGATAAAACCATCGGAGCGATTACGGTCGTTCAAACATTGGCAACTGGAATCGAACAGCATTCGGAATGGGGGTTCGACGATTGCGACATTCAGCACTTCGAAACCGGTGTCGAAATCATTCAACGCCTGTTCGAATGGAACATCATCCGAAAACTCATCGGCGATCCGGCCTGACCGCAAATTTGCGCAAAGGGTTTTGGCAACAGAGCGGGAGAGAACACGAATCCGGCAGCATCGATCGTCACCACCGAATGGGTGATGTCAATCAGGTTCAGAAGTTGCGGAATCGCCGTGATTTCATTCGATTTTTCCTCGGTGGCCAGTTGACCCAGACTGATCCCGCGCTGCACCGACCAGGCACTTACCAGAAACAGCGGCCCAAGGCCGTTGGCCCGATCATGACTGCGACGCAGAGCCTTGCCATCAATCGCCACCACGTTGAGCGAATCGTCAGCGTATTTCGCCGAGAGCCGCTGGATCCAATTCTCAAAGCAACTCTGAAAGGCCGACGGCTTGAGCATCATCAGGACCCGACCAATCGTATCATGCGAGGGGATGCCATGTGGCAATGCCAGTCGATTGCCGAGCCAATCTTCATTACTCCTGGCCCAGACCCCAATTGCCTTCGGGCCATTGGCTCCGGCGATAACAGCCATGATGCTGATCACAATCATGTCGCCCGGCAAGTGCTGCCGGTTCACCTGTGAACGAGGGTCTGGCAGCTCGGCAAAATCCTCAAGAATCGAATCAACCGAAACAAATAGGGCCGCATCCTTGGCCATGGCATTGCACCTTCCTGGATAACCTGACAAAACATCGATGACATATCATCTAAATTTCGTCTTGCCAACACAACGCAAATTATGCAAAGTTTGCGTTTGCCGTGCTGGCTAACGGGGTTTCTTTCTGGCGAGGGATCGCGTTGCCGACTTCTTGGGTGGTCGACCGACCTTCCTTACGATTGTTTTCTTTTTTGTCGTTTTCGATGCGCGGGCTGCTGGCGCCGCTGGTTTCTTTTTCGGCACCGCAGTTTTAGCGGCGGCCGTTTTAACTTTTGCCGGCTTCGCGTCGCGAGTTTTCTTTTCCGACTTTTTTGTTTCCAATTTACTGGTCGCCGGTTGCGCAGAGGCCTTACTCCCTTTTCGTGCTTTTATTGGCCGCGTGCTTTCTTCTAATGCCGGTGCAACAACTTCGGCTTCTGGCAAATCCTGTTTTTTCTTGCCACCCCGTTTTTGGAATCGATCTTTGGCATCGGGCGCTATTGAAAGTACGATTGCCCGAATTTCCTTGTTTTGGGGGGCTTTGAACAATGCGGCTGCCAATTGATGGACGACGGATGAAAACTCGATCCCCTTATTTTTGGCGATCGTCCGTTCCAGGCCGGGGATCCGACCTTTTTCCGCTTCTGCATCCGTGATTATGCCGAGGACCAGAAACAAATCCATCATGGCCTGGTCCAGCGGAATAAAATGTCCACCGAGGGCAACTTGAACGGAATAGGACGCCACAAACGGACTGACACCCCGAAACCTGTTCAGCTGATCGACTGTTTTTCGCAGGTTCTCTTTCTTGAGGAAATCTAGATCAAACTTGTACCACGTTTCGAAAACTCCGTGCAGCGTTTTCTTCAGCGAAGCAGCAGCGACTTCTGGTTGGGTCAGTCCCTTCATCGATTCGGCAAGCTCACTGGTCGTCGTCACACGCACTTCATTCCAATCGAAAAAATCCTGTTCGAGCCGCGCAAACGCTTCGTCAGCGGCGACGTCTGGAGAATTTTCCAGACAGCAGGCGTACAACATATGGTCCAACACGCTGCGGCTGGCAATCGGTGTTACAGGAGCAAAATGTTTCTTGGCGATTTTGAAAAGCTTGGTGATTAGCTGGGTTCGGATGGTTGAAGACATCTATCGTTTTTCGTTGGGGTCAAAAGGGGAATAAATCGCGATACAAAAACTGGAATGGAACATGGATCGGTCAGTTGATGGCGGAAACCCGGACTGCGACCGCCGGGACCTATTCTTCCTCCACCGTGTCTTTAGGAAGCACTTCGTCCAGAATCCGAGATATCGTCAGCGCGTGCTCGATGCCTCTGTCCAATAAAAATTGGACGCGAGGCGTGTAGCGGGTGTCGATCCGATCGCCCACTTTTTTTTGCAGAAAGCCAGTTGCGTGCTTCAGGCCACTGAGGCAGAGCTTTTTCT